>NZ_JAUBSB010000028.1:0-81708 GCF_036702135.1 Microcoleus sp. LAD1_D3
TACTTGAACGGGTTAATTGGAAATCAGGGAAAAGCTACATAAGTATAATTACTCACTACAAAAGTGACATACTCCCGTTTGTAACTTCCGGTTCCCGGTTGAATCACCACCATTGACGGAGACGGTGACGACCATTCCGGTTCGCGGAGAATGTCAGCCAATTGCTCAACTGTTGGCGATTGGAAAATAGCAGACAGCGGCAGCTTTTTGTCGAAGACTTTTTCAATTTCAGCTAACAGGCGCGCTGCTAGCAGGGAATGTCCTCCCACCTCGAAGAAATTGTCCCTGATTCCCATTGAATTGATGCCTAAAACTTGTTGCCAAATTTCTGTCACTTGGAGCTCTAATTGGTCGCGCGGGGCAACAGCAATTGTTTCATTGGGCGCAGCGTCGCTAGATTGCCACTTTTGAGTTGCCAAAGCGCGGCGGTCAACTTTGCCGTTGGGGTTTAAGGGCAAAGCGTCGAGGAACACAAACCCAGCAGGTATCATATAGTCTGGTAGTCTCTCCTGCAGGAAGCTACGCAGGGTAGCGGCTGCGAGAATTTGACCTGGGCGGGAAACTGCATAAGCTGCGAGACATTTGTTCCCCGAAGCATCTAACTGAACTGCGATCGCCGCTTGGCTGATATCTGGATGTCCGGCGAGCACTGCCTCAATTTCTCCCACTTCTATGCGGAAGCCGCGAATCTTTACCTGATTGTCGGTGCGTCCGAGGTACTCGATGTTACCGTCAGGCAGGTAGCGGGCTAAATCCCCTGTTTTATAAAGGCGATTTGATTTGGGATGATTAGATGCTTCTGGGCTTTGGGCAATCTCTAGTTTCTCACCAGCATTCCCCAATCTAAAATCTAAAATCGGCAATCTAAAATCGTTGAAGGGATTGGGAATGAACCTTTCGGCTGTCAAATCGGGGCGGTTGAGGTAGCCTCTGGCCAAGCCGGCGCCGCCTGTATACAATTCGCCCGGAACGCCGATCGGCACTGGCTGCAAATACTGATCGAGTATGTAAACTTGAGTATTTGCGATCGCCCGCCCGATAGGAACGGAATTGCTAATTTGACTGGCAGAGTCGATCGGCGCGCAGCAAGTAAAAGTCGTATTTTCGGTCGGCCCGTAACCGTTAATTAAGTTGCAGTTTGGAACTTCTCGCAGCAACTTCTGGACGTGGGGAACAGATAAAACGTCACCGCCTGCCAACAGTTGGCGCACACCCTTTAAATCCTCAATGCGATCGTCCACCATCAAGTGAAACAGTCCGGCTGTCAGCCACAATATGGTCACATTGTATAAGCGAATCGCCTCTCCCAACTCTGCCAAAGATGGGCTGCCGTCCGGGAATACCGCCAGTTGCGCGCCGTTGAGCAGCGCTCCCCAAATTTCCAAGGTCGAGGCGTCGAAGGAAATCGGAGCCAGTTGCAGGAAGACTTCTGCTGCGGTGAGGCTGGCATAGTTAGTGTCTTTGACTAACCGCACTACGCCCCGGTGGACGACGCAAACGCCTTTGGGCTTGCCTGTCGAACCTGAAGTATACATTACATAAGCTAGATGGTCGGCATTAGCAAGATTGGTAGGATTTATCTCACTTTGTTCGTCTATTTCCTCCCGCGCCGCCTCCAGGCAAATTACTTTTGCTCCGCAGTCGGGAAGTCTTTCTACTAGATGATTTTGAGTCAAAAGCACCGATATTTGGGCGTCTGACAGCATGAAATCCAGCCGCTCTTTGGGATAAGCTGGGTCTAAGGGCAGGTAAGCCGATCCGGCTTTGAGAACAGCCAAAAGCGAGACGATCGCCTCGATCGAGCGATCCAAACAAATGCCCACTAAAACTTCTGGGCCAGCCCCCAAAGTTTGCAAGTAATGTGCGAGTTGGTTGGCGCGACAATTTAACTGTTGGTAGGTTAATTGTTGCTCTCCAAAAACTACGGCTACAGCGTCGGGAGTTTGTTCTGCTTGAACTTCAAATAGTTGATGAATGCAGGCTGAGTCGGGATAATTTGTTTGAGTGTTGTTCCACTCAACTAATAGCTGTTGCCGTTCCGCTGCCGTCAAAATTGGCAAGTTTTTCAGCGGGCACTGAGGATTAGCAACTATCCCCTCTAACAGCACTTCAAATTCAGCCATGCGGCGGCGGATTGTCGCAGCATCAAATAAGTTGGTATTGTACTGGCACTCCAGCACGAGTTTGGTTTTTGTTTCGCTGGCATTTACTGCCCATTCAAAATTTTCATAAGTTCTCGGATTCGAGAATACTTCTGCTTTAAAACCTTCAAAATTAAGCTGATCTTCCGTAAGTTGCACATCCAAATTAAAAGTTACAGGCACTAGCGGAATGCGGCTGAAATCCCGCGGCACTCCTAGTTTTTTTACCAGAGTACCGAAGGTAATCTGCTGGCAGTCGAGAGCATCTAAAATTGCCGTGCGGCGTGATCGCAAATAATCTATAAAAGATTGTTCCTCGTTAATGCGGGTGCGGAGCGGCAACAAGCTCACGCAGTGTCCCGCAAGCTTGTCTTTTCCCCCAACCAGTTGTCCCGCCGCCGGCATTCCGACAACCAAATCCTCTTGCCCGCACAAGCGGTACATAAAAGCTTCAAATCCAGCAAAGAGAGTTGTAAAAAAACTGCACCCTGCTTTTTTTCCCAGGCGTTTGAGGTGAGCAACCAAATCTGGATTGAGTTCCCAATCTTCCCGCGAACCCTGGTAAGTTCTCAAAGCAGGTCGCGCTCTGTCTGTCGGCAAATCTAGCACCGGAATTGTGCCTGAAAACTGTTCTAACCAATACTTTTCAGCCTCAATATTTTCGGCTGTTGTTGAGTTTTCTTCTTGTGAAATTGCGTATTCTATAAAACTTTCTGGCTGTGGAAGATGGGCAGCTAACCCTTGCTGTCTGGTAGAATAAATAGCACCTAAATCCGGGAATAGTATGCCCCAAGACCAGCCATCGCAAATGATGTGGTGGCCGGTGAGAATAACGATGTGTTCCTGTTCTTGCAGCTTAATAATTTGAGTGCGAAACAGCGGCCCGCGCACTAGATTGAAAGGTCGATCGACTTCTTCACGGCGCAAATAAGCTAATTTCGATTCGCGATGGCGATCGTCCAAAATTGACAAATCTATCAAAGGAATATCAATCTCGAGCGACGACGCAATGCAGAGAGTCGATCCGTCCGGGCTAAATGTTGTCCGCAGCGCCTCGTGCCGCTGCACTAATTCCTGAAGGGAAAATCCGAGAGATTCAATGTCGAGGTTTCCTTGCAACCGCAGACACATCGACTCGTTATAAGCGCAATTTGCCTCGTCTCCCATTTGCACGGCAATCCAGATTTCTTTCTGCGATTCCGTCGCGGGTACGCAAGCAAAAAGTTCTCCGCCGGCGAAAGGATCGAAGTCTACAGCAGTTAGTTTTGGTTGTAAATCTGCGGCTATTTTCATTGGCTATTAACAGTAGTGCAACTAAATAAATTAAATTGTCTTTGTTGTAGGGGAGATTTGTTTGAAAGAGGTAGATTGGGATTTACCGTTGGGTGGGGGCGGGTTTATAAAATTATTGGTCTGAGGCAATTATTGTTTGTAAAACCCGCCCCTACAGGATTTAATTACCAACCCTAACCGTCAATTTGATAAACTATCTCCTACTTGTAAATGTTTTCCCGGCCGCTCTGGATCTGCGATGTACCAAGCTGGATTGCCATTAGGATCTCGCCCTAATTTGGCACCGGGTACGGGAGAATTGTTTGCGAAAGCAATTGACGATTTCAATCCATTGGTATTGCCATTTTTGTTGAAATCGATCGCCTTAACAGTGCTGCCAGACGGAGCGGCCAAAATCCGGCTGACTGCAATTCGGCAATGCTGTTTTTAAATGCTTCCTTTGCAAAAGCAATATCTGCGTCGGAATGCGCTAGCGTCAGAAAACACGGGCGGTGATCCCAAATGTGAATTCCTTTTTCCCGCAGCGAGTAAAACAGCAGTTCTCCATGAGTAAAATCTTGCGGGTAGGTGATTTTGAACAGGGAACCAAAGTTTTTAACAGTGAAAGGTGCTTGCTCTCGATCGAACATGGCGTTCAATTCTGCAACGAATTTGTCGGTTTTGGCATTGAGATCGCGCTGCAATTTCGGCCCGCCGCGCTTCAAATATTCGAGAGATGCCTTGGCGGCTGCTAAAGTCAGCGGGTGGCGCACAAAAGTCCCTGCAAAATAAGTGACGCCAACTTCCGGGAACGAGTCGTCGCCGAACTGCCAAAAACCGCCGTCTAAAGCGTCCATCCAGGCGGACTTGCCCGCGATTACCCCGATCGACATCCCGCCGCCGACTACTTTGCCGTAGGTTCCGATATCCGCTTGTACGCCGAAATATTCTTGGGCCCCGCCCGGTGCAATGCGGAATCCGGTAATCACTTCGTCCATAATGAAGGCGCAACCGGCTTGTTCGGTAATCCGGCGCACTTCGTGGAGGAATTCTCGCGGTTGCCACTCGGGACGGCGACTTTGTACCGGTTCTACCATGATGGCTGCAAACTCGCCCGCCCGCGCTTTTAGGATTTCCAGGGATTCTGGTTCGCCGTAGTCGAGGATCAGGGTATTGTCAACGGCGGATTGGGGAATGCCTGGTGCGGCGGGGAGCGATCGCAGTTTTTTGGTGCCGCGCACGATCACTTCATCGAAAATCCCGTGATAGTCTCCGGTAAACATGACGATCGTACTGTTGCCCGTGACGGTGCGGGCCAGGCGCATTGCGCCCAAAACTGCTTCAGAACCGGTGTTGCAGAAGGCGGCGCGATCGTGTTTTGTCATCTCGCACACGAGTTCGGCAACTTCCCCTGCTAGCGGTGTTTGCGGGCCGATTTCATACCCGCACTGCATTTGAGCTGCGATCGCTTCTGTAATAAATGGAGGCGAATATCCGAAAAAGTTCGATCCGAAACCGTTGGTTAAATCCACGTACTCGTTGCCGTCTTCATCCCAAATTTTAGAACCCGACGATCGCACCGCCACAATTGGATCAACCAACTCTTTCATCGTCCGGTTAAACCCCGAAACTACCCGCGGATCGGCGAGGTGGTGGCGGTGAGTCTGAGTGTACTGTTTGGATTTCTGAGTTCGCGCCGTATATCGCTTGACAAATGTTTCTAAATATGCTGCTTGCGACTGAGTTAATCCATCGCGATCGGATGTGTCGATGCGGGCGGCGGCACCGAACACCTTTTTTGGTTCTGCTGTTGGTTCTGCTTTTGGTGCTGCTGTGGGTGCGATCGTGCTGCCGTTAGTCTGGGATTGCGGGGTATTTTGAGTTGGTGCCGGCGGCTGCGGCATAACTTGACCGTTAGTTGTCGGTGCCGGCTGTGCGGGAACCAAACCAGCGCCGCCTAACAGTTCTAGCTGTCGCGACATAATTTGCAACTGCTGCCCGATCAGGTATTCGAGATTGCCAGACTGTACGGGATTCAAAATTTGAGGCCCAGGGCTGGGTAACGGCAGATTTACAGGGGCGCTGACTGCAACGGGAGTGGCAATGGGCGCAGGAGGTGCTGCTGTCGGTGCGATCGCCGGTGCGGGTGCTGGTACGGGCGCGGCTTGTTGGACGGCAGGAGTTGCAGGCAAAACCTCCGGCGGCAGAGCACCATCGATAAATTCAGATAAAGTGCCGAGAGTGGGGAAAGTTTCTAATAGCTGGCGAAAGGTAATTTTGATGCTAAATTCTTTTTGCAAATTCAGCGCTACTTGAGTTAAAGATAGAGAATCTAAACCCATTTCTAGGAAAGTTAAGTCCTCATCAACACTGCCTAAATCCTCGCCCGAAGTTTCTTCTAGGATGTTTTTTAGTACAGGGATAAGTCTGTACTTGCGCGCTGCCGTTTGGGTTTCAACCTGTGAATTTGGCATCAGTAATTGGGAATTGGTAGTTGGTAATTGGGAATTGGTAATTGGGAATTGAGAAGCGGGCAATTCCTCCACTATTTCAATCTTGCCCTCTGACACTTTCGGTTCGATCCAGAAACGCTTGCTCTCGAAGGGATAAGTCGGCAAGGGAAGGCGATCGCGCGTTTCCTCTTGATAAAAGCTCTGCCAGTCGATCGATACTCCGCAGAGCCAAAGCTGTCCGACGGCACTCAACAAAGCAGTCCATTCAGTTTGATTTTCATGGCTGTCGCTGAGGGAAGAAATGGCAACTTGTTTTTTCAAATCTTTGGCTGGTTTGCGAGCTAAAGTAGCAGCCGTGGTTCTCGGCCCGACTTCCAAAAGTATCCGGTTCGGATCTTGCCAAAGCTCTTTTATCCCGTCGGCAAAACGCACTGTCGCCCGCAAGTGCCGCGCCCAATACATCGGATCAGTTGCTTGTTCCGCTGTTATCCAACTAGCAGTTACAGTCGAAACAAAGGGGATAGTTGGCGCTGACAACTGCACTTTTTTGACATATTCGGCGAAAGGTTCGACGATCGAATCTACCATCGGCGAATGAAAAGCGTGGGAAGTGTGCAGTTGTTTGCAGACAACGCTTTCGCTTTCTAGTTGCTGCTGAAAAAGTGCGATCGCCTCCGTCGGCCCGGAAACCACGCACAAATCAGGCGCATTCACCGCCGCCACTGCCAAATCCGCACTTAACCGCCCTTCTACTTGCGCCGCGGGCAAACGCACCGACAGCATCGAACCCCCCGGCAAATCTTGCATCAAGCGCCCCCTCGCTGCTACCAGCATCAAGGCATCTTCTAGGGAAAACACGCCTGCGATCGTTGCCGCTACAAATTCGCCGATGCTGTGTCCGATCGCACCTTGGGGAATGACGCCCCAACTCTGCCACAGCTTAGAAAGCGCGTATTCTACGGTAAATATCGCAGGCTGAGTCAAGAAAGTTTGGCGGAGGGATTCGGCGGCTGTCGCTTCATCGCTGCCGGGATACAGGACTTTCCGCAAATCTCGGCCGAGGTGCGGCTGCAAAATTTCGGCGCAGCGATCGACTGTTTCGCGGAATAAAGGCTCGGATTCGTACAAATTCAAGCCCATATTGACGTATTGCGACCCTTGTCCCGGAAACATGAAGATTACTGCCGGATTTCTCGATTCGGTGCAGCGGGTTGCAGTACGCAGCGGTGGCAGGGATTCGAGTACCTGCACGGCATCGGTGCGATCGCTGCAAACAGCGAAACGGCGGTAATTGAAGGCTTGCCGTCCGGTTTGCAGGGTGTAAGCAGCATCGGCGAGATCGATCTCCGGGTTTTGGGCGAGGTGCGATCGCAAATTTGCGGTAGCTGCGTCCAAAGCAGATGGAGTTTTCGCCGACAGCAGCAGCAACTGCCGCGGGCGAGAAGGGCTGGACGGTTCCAGTGCGGGCGCTTCTTCGAGGACGACGTGAGCGTTGGTGCCGCCGACACCAAACGAACTGACACCCGCTCTTCTGGGCGTTTTGCCAGCTTTCCATTCCGAGAGTTCCGCGTTGACGTAGAAGGGACTGTTGGCAAAATCAATGGCTGGATTCGGTTGCTCGAAGTGCAGAGTGGCGGGTATTTGCTGGTGTTTGAGGGCTAAAGCTGTTTTGATCAGCCCTGTGACTCCCGCCGCGGCGATCGTGTGTCCGAAGTTGCTTTTGACGGAGCCGATCGCGCAAAATTGTTTGGCTGCGGTTTTTAAGGAAAAAGCCTGAGTCAGCGCTTCTATTTCGATCGGATCGCCCAGGGGGGTTGCCGTGCCGTGGGTTTCGATGTAGGATATCGTTTCGGGATGCACGTCTGCCATCGCGTGGGCCATCGCGATCGCGTCTGCTTGCCCGTCTACGCTGGGTGCCGCAAAGCTGACTTTGGCTGCCCCGTCGTTATTCAAACCGACTCCGCGAATTACGGCATAGATTGTATCTCTGTCCGCTATCGCTTCTTCTAAACGCTTGAGTACAACAGCCCCGGCAGCGTTGCCGAACACGGTTCCTTCAGCCTTGGCGTCGAAAGGTTTGCAGTGTCCGTCGCTTGAGAACATCCCCCCTTCTTGATACAAATAACCGCTATTTTGGGGAACCGTAATTGATATCCCGCCGGCCAGGGCTAAATCGCATTGATAGCTCATCAAAGCATAAAAAGCTTGACAAACTGCAACTAATGATGTAGAGCAAGCGGTATGCACGCTGACGCTCGGCCCTTTGAGATTCAGCTTGTAGGAGGTGCGGGTAGCAATGTAGTCTTTTTCATTGGCTACCATCACCTGAAACTCGCCCGCGCGGGAAATTACATCCGATCGTCCGGCGATGTTGTTGGGAAAATAAGTATTGTTGCCCGTGCCGGCGTAGACTCCGATCGAGCCGTTGAAAGTATTCGGATCGCAGCCTGCATTTTCTAGGGCGGCCCAAGCTATTTCTAAAAAAACGCGCTGCTGCGGGTCTGTAATTTCGGCTTCGCGGGGACTCACGCCGAAAAATGCTGCATCAAAGCGATCGGCACCGTCAATAATTCCTCTAGCTTTGACGTAATTCGGATCTTGTCTGAGATTGGGGTCAATACTGGGGTCTAGTTGCGCGTCGCTGAAAAACGCTGTGGACTCCACCCCGCCGCACAAATTCTGCCACAATTCATCGACACTGGTAGCACCGGGAAAGCGACCCGCCATGCCAATAATCGCAATGCCGTCAAGTTCTGGGTTTTCCTGGGAATTAGTCATTAAGTTAACGTTTTTTGGTAGATGGCTTGTGCCGGTTAAAAGCAGCTTTTTGTCGATCGGCCCTGTCTTGAAATTTGTTGTTGGACGGACTCGCGCTTTTTCCCTCGTTTAAATATTTTGCCAATTGGGCGATCGTCGGGTGCTGGAACAATTTCACCACCGGCAAGTCTTTAGCTAACAGAGTCCGAACTTGGACTGCGACTTGCAGCGTCATCAAAGAATTGCCTCCTATCTCGAAGAAATTGTCGTGAATGCCGACGCGATCGATCTTGAGCAGCTTAGACCAAACACCCGCCAGCAAAAGCTCCAACTCGCTTTGGGGTGCAGCGTAACCCTGGGACTGTTCTTGTCGCTGCGAGTCAGGTGCCGGCAGGGCGCGGCGGTCAATTTTCCCGCTGGGCGTCTTCGGCATCGCCTCAACATTTACAAACACCGCAGGCACCATGTAATCTGGGAGTTGCCCTTGCAGGTAACGGCGGAGGTCGGCTATTGCCAATTGCTCCTCTGGATTCGCCACTATGTATGCAACCAGTCGTTTGTCCCCCGGTGCGTCTTCCCGCGCCAGCACCACAGCTTGTTTGACGGCGCGATGTTTTGCTAGTGCGGTTTCGATTTCTCCTAGCTCTATGCGGAAGCCGCGAATTTTGACTTGGCCGTCAATCCGCCCGATGTACTCGATGTTACCGTCGGGCAGGTAGCGAGCTAAATCTCCTGTTTTGTAAAGACGATCTTCTTCATCCTCGATCGTGAGTATTTTATTTTGTCGAAAAGGATTGGGAATAAATTTTTCAGCAGTCAAGTCCGGGCGGTTGAGATAACCCCGGGCCAAACAGATGCCCCCGATGTACAGTTCACCCGCTACTCCTAAAGGTATAGGCTCACCATCTGTTTGTAACAAATATATCTGCGTGTTGGCAAGAGGGCGGCCGATCGGAGGCAGTGCGGGCCAATCTCCGGGCGGGCCTGCGAGGGTATAAGCTGTTACCACGTGGCTCTCGGAGGGACCGTATTGATTGTGCAGGGTACAATTTTCTAGCTGCTGAAAGAAATTTGCGATGTAACGGTTGACTTGCAACTGTTCGCCGGCGGTGACTACTTCGCGCAGCGATTTGGGTACTAGCTGATAGGTATCGGCTGCTTCGGCTAAGTGTTGCAGAGCGATGAAAGGCAGAAATAGTCTTTGAATCTTTTCTTGGTCGATTAGCTGCAACAAACTCTGGGCATCTCGCCGGATTTCTTCTGTGATGAAAACGAGGGTGCCGCCGGCACACCAAGTACAGAACATTTCTTGAAATGAGACATCGAAGCTGAGAGATGCAAACTGCAGGGTTTTGGCTGGGCCCTCAAGGGTCGAGTTTTGCAGTTGCCACGCAATTAGGTTGACTAGGGCGCGGTGCGGGAGGGGAACTCCTTTGGGTTTGCCTGTGGAACCGGATGTATATATTGTATAAGTTAAATTTAGGGGAGAGACGCTGCTAGCTGGGTTTTCCCTGCTGTGACTGCTGATTGTTTCCCAGTCTGCGTCCAAACAAACGGCGCGGGCTTGATGTGCGGGCAAACCCGATACTAAGTGAGATTGAGTGAGGATAACGGGAGCTTGGGTGTCGGCTAACATGAAGGTCAGCCGTTCTTGGGGGTAGGCTGGATCGAGGGGAACGTAAGCTGCGCCTGCTTTGAGAACGCCTAAAACGGCGATCGCAATTTCTAAGGAACGTTCCATGCAAATAGCTACTAGAACATCGGACCCGACGCCTAATTGCTGCAAGTAATGGGCTAGTTGATTGGCTTTGGAATTGAGTTCCAGGTAGGTGAGTTGCTGTTGGAGATTTTGGGAAAAAACGGCGGCAATGGCATCGGGCGATCGCTCGACTTGTGCTTGAAATAATTGGTGAACGCATTTGTCTTGCGGATAATTTGCTTGAGTTTGATTCCACTCCTGCAACTGAGCAAGTTCGGCTGCTGTCAGCATTGACAATTTGCTGATTTTCTGCTGGGGATTCGCGGCTATACTTTCTAGCAAAGTTTGCAGGTGTCCCAACATTCGGGTAATGGCGATCGGATCGAACCGCTGGCGATCGCCCGCAATTTTCAACAGCAGTTCGGTTCCCCCGTATGCGTAAACTGTTAAGGGAAAACTTGTCTGTTCTAAAAGCTGAAATTCTCGGTTTTGCCAGCTGCCACCGAGAGCTTGCAGGGCAGAATTAATATGATATTTTTCAACTACTAGCAGGCTGTCAAATAAAGCTGTGCCGCGGGGAATCTCGCTCCATTCTTGAGTTTTTGCCAGCGGCACGTTCCCGTATTCTTGAAATGCCGTCCACTGAGTTTGCAGTTGTTTGAGCCAGTCGATCGCTGGTAAATCGGGAGATACAATTACCCGAAATGGCAAAGTATTTATGAATAATCCTACCGCTGATTCTGCGTTTTCTAGGTTCGGCGATCTGCTGTCGCAAATAGTTCCAAATATTACATCTTCCGAACCGGAACAGCGGCTTAAAAGTATAGCCCAGGCTCCTTGCAGCAGGGTATTTAGGGTTAGTTGCTGTTCTTGAATTAGTAAGTTTAAGGCTGCGGTTACGGTGTTAGAAAGCCGGATTTCGGGTTCTGCTGATAAATTTTCTGTTGGTGTCAGGAACAGGCAAGATGCCTGTTCTACAACTGATAAATTTTGTTTAACAGATATATTTTCTGGTGGGGCGGGCAAGATGCCCGCCCTGGAAACATCCGCCGATGCCTGTTCCACAACTGATGAATTTTGTTGTGGGGCGGGCATCTTGCCCGCCCTGGAAAAATCCCCAACCAGAGGGGTAGGACCGCTGAAACCGCTTAAGTATTGTTTCCAAAATGTTTCTGCTTTCGAGATGTCTGGCTGCTGCCTCCACTCGATGCAATCTCGATCGCAACGAGGCGGTTGTAATTCTAATGGTCGATCGGCACACAGGGATTAGTACAAGGTAAAAACTTCTTGCAAAACAGTTATTGCAGAGGTACTGTCAAGCAAAATGTGGTGATAAGTCCAGATGAGTTTGTACTCGGTTTCCGCAACTCGGAACCAAGCCAAACGCATCAGCGGAGGTTGAGTGAGGTCAAAGCCTTGCAGGCGATCGGCTTCCAAATAGGTTTCGAGTTGGTTGGTGCGATCGCCCTCCGACAAATTGCGCCAGTCTTGTTCAACGCTTGGCAGTTCAACTTGTTGGTGTAATGTTTGCAAGGGAACTTCTTCACCTGACCAACAAAAACTCGTTCTCAAGATTGGATGCCGCTGCACTATTTGCTGCCAAGCTTTGAGGAAAGCTGAAACATTCAAATTTTCGCGGATGCTACAGATCGCTTGTTCGATGTCTATCCCTGATTGTTGACCCGAAAGGCTGTCGAACAACATCCCCTGCTGTATCGGTGAAAGTTGATAGGAAGATTCACTATCAGTGGTTGCGGATTGCGGGCGATCGTCTGCTGGCAATGACATATTTATATGTAAGTATTGAGGGAAAAGACTTTTGAGTAACTGTATGTGGATTTTGAAGGCTTTTTTAAGTAACTATTCATCCCCAAGCACGGTAAAATAATCGATGCGTGCATCTGACATAATATTTTGTTTTTGGCTGTAATATTTTATCACCTCAGCCGAGGTTAACTCAAACTCTACCGCCCTGTAAAGTATATATGATACATTTTACGGGTAGCGCCACCTCATAGCATTTCCCGTTCAGCAACCGTGTATTTCCACAGCCTGTAAATATGAAAGTTGCTTAATATTCTGTTGACGATCAACTTTCTTCTCTCAATTATAACTAAAGCCTTCAACATCTGCTATAACAGGCTGACATCCGCACTCAACAGCAATGATTTGCATCCTGTCTGCTGGCAATCGCTGCGCTAGATTAGCTACAGCCAACCTCAACCTTTAAAGAAAGCTATGGGATACTTTATTGCTGCGATCGTCCTCGCAATGTTAATTTTAGCTAGGTTTTAGATTGTCCAAACAATCCGTAATATCAATTCCGGTAGCATCGGAATAGTAAAATCCAGTCAACAGTCAACAATTCCCGATGGTGCAACCGGACTCGATCTAATTCATCTGCGTTAATCTGTGTTTATCTGCCCTCATCTGCGGTTTGAAAAAGAGAATGTATTAACCGCAGATGACAAGGGATTGACGCTGATTCACGCAGAGGTCGAGAATAGAGATAGGAATAATTCCGATGGTAACAGATTTGATATAATTGGGAAACGAATCCTGGAGAAACCACCAGCAAAATTTAAGCTGAAATGATCGAAGAAACATAGGGAGCATCCCGATTTTGCAAAAAGCAAAAATATTAAACTGCAAATTTACCATTCAAGTAGGCACAACGAAGTTGTAAAATTTGAGAAACACTTTCAGATTTCCACGCTTGCTCCTGAAATTTTTAGCCTTCTACCTATTTGCTTGACGGCTAATTCTACCGCTCCCGAACCAATAGAGCCTGGTTGCAATTTTTGACAAGTTTTATCATAGTCCACAAGGCGAAGATGGTGTTTTTTGAGGTAAGCTGTTGCGCATTTAAATTGCATATTCGAGGCGGACGGGACACCCCACTCATTGTTTAATTGTTTTTGGACATACAATTTAAATGCCGCAACAGCTTATTATATGTACATGGAATCTGCTGTATCAAATACGAAAAGTGTACATTGGGATTTATGGTTGGGGGAGGGCGGGTTTTAGAGATTGTCAATGATTGGCAAATATTCTATGTGAAACCCGCCCCTAGCAAATCACTTTTACAAAACTCGCAACGTGCTAGCAATACTATGGACTGCTTCCATCGCGCGAATTTCATCGAGTGCTTGTTGAAAATTACCTTCCCTAACATCGTGAGTCACGACGACAATTTCTGCTAAATCGCCGTGAATTCCCGTCTGCACAACTGATTCTAAACTAACTTTGTGGTTGCCGAAACAAGTGCCGAGTTTGCCAATTACCCCCGGAGTATCGCGCGTCAGAAAACGGGCGTAAAAGCGAGTAACAAGTTCCTGCATCGGAGCAATTTTGCAGTAGTGTTGGTGACTGCAACTCAGCAAAGGATGAGGAGTCGGAACAGCTTGGCTTTTCAGGATGGCCGCCACATTTATAATGTCGGATACTACGGCGCTAGCTGTGGGGCCTGCACCCGCGCCGCGGCCATACAGCATCAATTGCCCGATCGGCTCTCCTTCGACTAAAATTGCATTGTAAACCCCGTTAACACTCGCCAGCGGATGAGTTTTCGGCACAAAACTCGGATGCACTCGAATTGACAGCAGTTCGCTTTCTCCCTCCGCTTGCTTACCATTGTAGCCGGAGGTTTCTTGAGCAATAGCCAACAATTTAATCACAAATCCCAGCTTGTCGGCGTAGTCAATATCCGCCGCACTAACTTTTCTAATACCTTCGCAGTGAACATCGGCTAATTTGATGCGTCCGCCAAAAGCTAGCGAGGCTAAAATAGCAATTTTATCGGCCGCATCTAATCCATCTACATCTGCTGTGGGGTCAGCTTCAGCATAACCTAATTGCTGAGCGTCGGCGAGCACTTCGGCAAAGTCTGCGCCTTCTGTTTGCATCCGCGTCAGGATGTAATTAGTTGTGCCGTTGACGATGCCGGTGACAGTTTGAATGCGGTTTGCACCTAAGGATTGTTTGAGGCTTTGAATGACCGGAATGCCGCCGCCGACAGCAGCTTCTAGCATTACGTAAACGCCTTTTTTGTTGGCGGCCTCGAAGATTTCATTCCCGTAGCGGGCGATAACTGCTTTGTTGGCAGTGACGACGTGCTTGCCGCTGCCAATAGCTTGCAGAATGAGCGATCGCGCCGGTTCCAATCCGCCAATCAATTCTACTACAATATCAATTTCCGGGTCAGTTGCGATCGCTTCTAGGTCAGTTGTCAGCACATTTTCTGGCAATTGTAAAGACCGAGTTCGAGAAATATCGCGCACTCCCACCCGATAGATTTCCAATTCCTGCAACAGTGGATGGCGGCCATCTGGGGAGAGCAAAATCTCTGCTGTTCCCGCGCCAACTGTACCCAAACCTAACAAACCAATTTTGAAAGCCACGACTTTGACCCGTAGAAACTCAATTAAGCCACAACCATTGTAGGCTATTCCCGTACCGGAGCAATCAAAATAGTATTGTAGGGTACGCATTCCCTACCTTATATCAAATCCGTTAGCATCGGAATAGTAAATTCGAGTTCACTGTTCACTGTTGACTGTTGACTGTTCACGGCGTCAACAGTCAACATCATAAGGAGTGTAACCGGAAATGATATTACCAGTCGGATATAATTGCCCTAAAAACAAATGTAGGGCGAGCAATGCCCACCCTACAAATCAGATTAAATCAGGTAACACATTAATAAGTTTCAACGTGCCAACGGTGTTCTTTCTTCAACTGTTTCTGATAGCCAGCCCAGTCAACACCGTACTTGCTAGACGCCGCAGACATTCCTTCATCTATTCCGCCTTCCATACCCTTCAAACCGCAGATATAAGTGTGAGTATTCGGCTTTTGAACCAATTCCCACAATTGCTCAGCGTTTTCTTGAATCCGGTTTTGAATGTACATCTTGCCGCCGTCAGCATTCTTTTGCTCGCGGCTGATGGCATAAGTCAAGCGGAAATTATCGGGGAACTCGCGCTGCAATTGCTCCAACTCTTCCTTATAGAGAATGTTGGGAGTGTAAGCAACTCCCAAGAACAGCCAAGCTAAACCTTTGAATTTGTAATCGGGATTGTTTTCTTTAAACATCCGCCACAAATAAGCCCGGAAAGGAGCAATTCCCGTACCGGTACCCATCATAATAATGGTGGCTTCTTCGTCGTCGGGCAACAGCATTTCCTTGCCTACGGGGCCGGTGATTTTGACATCATCTCCAGGTTGCAAACCGGTGAGAAAAGTTGAACAAACGCCGAACACTTGTTCGCCAGTTTCCGGGCTTTTGTACTCTAGGCGGCGGACGCACAGAGAGACTGTTTTGTCGTCGAGGTGGTCGCCGTGACGGGTGGAGGCGATCGAGTAAAGCCGAATTTTGTGAGGTTTGCCGTTTTTATCCGTCCCATCGGGAATAATCCCGATACTTTGACCTTCGAGATAGTGCAAATTGCCTCCCGAAATGTCAAAAGTGACGTGGCGGACTGTGCCTTCGCCGCCTTCTCTGACTAATTCTTCTGTAGAAATGCACTTACCAATATAGGGATTGGCCGGTTTGTAGAGGTTAACAGGAACCTGAACTTTTTCCTTTGCTTGAGTCATGGGCTTAGTTTTTTCTCCAGATTTCTGACTCTGTAGCCCTGCTTCTGGTGCGACTTTGCCATTAGTTTCGGGAGCGCTGTTTGAGGGGCGGATGCTGACAATTCTTCCACCCATGCGAGCAATCCTACGCATTTCCTGATTCATGCGATCGTAGGGCACGGAGATAAATACGCTGCCGCTACGGCGAATCGGGTTACTTGTTTGGTCAGTTGCTTGGCTCTGACGCATACCCTCTACTTCGTAAACAAAGATGCGGCTGCCTGATTCTGAGTTGGCCGCTACACCAGATATGGTTGGGCTGTACATTTGTTGCTTGTCCTTCACGATACAGAGTTATAAAGAAAGAGAATGTGACGTTAGACTCAATTTACTTTTTTCTTAAGGCCATCTGGACTAATTGGTCGCGCCAATCTTTAGGCCTCGCCTGTAGGTGGGAGTGTCAAGTTGCGATCGCTCGCGTCTGGAATTCCCAATTAGCCGAACGCCGCGCTCGCCGAGCCCGGCTGCGTTCAGGTGTTGACCTATAGCTATTGTTGTCTGCGTACTGGCAATATTTTACCCGATCGGGGGATCGGCCCCGATAAGTCCTTCTGATTTGGGGATTCCGGGAGAGGGTTCGAGGGGGAGGGTTTGAGGGAGAGGGTTCGAGGATTTGACTCTTTGGGGAATACGGGATTGAAATATACAATTTGTTAAAGGCAGTACAGCCTAAAGGAGGATTTCACCAGTTAATGAGGTTGAGCTTGTAGGGGGCGGACGCATTCTGGTAAGATTAACCACTAAAGTTAGTATTAATTACTTGCGTTGAAGATTGATTGGGTCTTGCCGGGCAGGCAGTCAACTGACTGCTGTATGCTGGTGAGAACTCGATCCTCTCGGGGTAGCAAAGCAGCACAAAGCCTGCTTGCCGCTACCTGCGGGCTGAAATTTTGTGGAATCTAGACTTGAGTTAGTTAGTAAACAGTGATTTTGTTAGAGGGAAACTATGACAAGTAAGCCGGATCGCGTGGTTTTAATTGGCGTTGCCGGAGATTCCGGATGCGGAAAATCTACTTTTTTACGCCGATTGACAGATTTGTTCGGGGAAGATTTCGTGACTGTAATCTGCCTTGACGACTATCACAGTCTCGATCGCAAGCAGCGCAAGGAAACAGGGATTACAGCCCTTGACCCTAGAGCCAACAATTTTGACCTGATGGCCGAGCAAATGAAGGCTCTCAAAGAAGGTCATGCGATCGACAAGCCGATCTACAACCACGAAACCGGTATGATCGACCCGCCCGAAAGGGTTGAGCCGAATCACGTGATTGTGATTGAAGGGCTGCATCCGCTGTACGATGAGCGAGTTCGATCGCTCCTCGACTTCAGCGTCTACCTCGACATCAGCGACGAGGTAAAAATTGCTTGGAAAATCCAGCGCGACATGGCGGAACGGGGCCACCGTTACGAAGACGTGCTGTTTGCCATCAATGCTCGCAAACCGGATTTTACAGCCTACATCGACCCGCAAAAGCAATATGCTGATGTGGTAATTCAAGTGTTGCCGACCAACTTGATCAAAGATGACAAGGAGCGGAAGGTTCTGCGTGTGCAGATGATCCAGCGCGAAGGCATCGCCAATTTTGAGCCTGCGTATTTGTTTGACGAAGGTTCAACAATTAACTGGGTTCCTTGCGGCCGCAAGCTGACTTGTTCCTATCCCGGAATTAAGATGTACTACGGGCCCGATGCTTTCTACGGTCACGAAGTCTCGATTTTGGAAGTAGATGGTCAGTTCGAGAATCTCGAAGAAGTTATTTACATCGAAAGCCATTTGAGCAAGACTTCTGCGAAGTATGAAGGCGAGTTAACTCACCTGTTGCTCCAGCACCGCGAGTATCCTGGTTCCAACAATGGAACTGGTTTGTTCCAAGTGTTAGTCGGATTGAAGATGCGGGCGACTTACGAGAAGTTGACCGCAAAAGAAGCGAAAGTGGCTATGAGTGTTTAGAACGCAGACATGAAAGATTTGAGAGGCGCAATTGCGCCTCTTTTTTTGTGGAGAAATGAACCGCAGAGGGCGCAGAGGGCGCAGAGAAGAGTTAGGGGAGGGTGTTTGGAAGTAGAGAGGTTAAGAAGGTTTTTCCGGCTTCATGGAGGTCGCTATCTAGGGAAAAAGTTAGACTGCGAACTCGAATATCATCATTTTTTATATCTAGTGGCTGTTGGAGGTTTTGCGGGTAGACGAGAATTGCATTTTGGCACTTTAAGGCATTGGCGTAAGCAACTATTTGATGAATGTCGTTATTGGCTACTTTATCGGGAGCTTTGTATTTTGTATCGATGACGTATTGGACTTTTTTTGTTTCACTATCGCCTAGGAGTAAGTCAATGCGATCGAAATAGTTTTCGTCATGGGTGACTCGGTGTTGTTGTTTGACAAAAAAGCCTTTTGGTGTATTTGCTTTGAGCCATTCAGCGACAAATTGTTCATATAAATTAGCCATGTCTATGAGAAAAGGGAGCATTTCGCGATCGCCACTTTCGTGACTGGGCCCTGTGTTATCTAAAAAGAATCGGCATAAGGCGTGTAAAAGTTGATAATCTTGATTTAAACGGTGATAATTTCTATCAATACAAGCTTCTGATTTAAAATGTTTTAATGTAACAAATCCTTGGAGTGCATGAAAGGCTTTTCGCACAGTGGATGAAACAGATTCACGGCACAAACCGCTGCGGCCAATGATGAAAAGAGTCCAAGCCAGAATTTGATTATCTTCGATATCGCCTGTTTGTTCGCTATAGTGGCATTTTAGTTTAACATCCCAAGGTTTTTGCAGGGCTGACCGCAAATCGACGCGACCGCGAATGGAGGCGAGTCTTTCGGTTTTTGATAAGTAATCGCGATATAATCCTTTGCGACAGCGTTCTAGAATTTTTTGGGCAAGAATGTTAGCTAATCTCTCGTAACTTTGTTCTAAAAATTGGCACTGAATCGCTCCTTGGGGAAATTTTATCTTAAGTTTGTAGGCATACTCAAGCATTCCGAAGAGGTTGTTTATGGAAACCTTGGGGCGGATGGCGATGTGAAATTCTGGAGTGATTGGAATGTTGCCCACTCTGCCTTTAGATTTTAAGTGCCATTGATATTTTGTTTTAAAGTTGGGAAATTCTATCTCGATTTCCTTTGCATAATTATGGTATATTTTCTGTCCTACTGATTCGGGGATTGAGTCGGGTTCAAACGTTGCTAATTGATATTCTGTAAGTCCGATAATTCGGCGGGATTCTGGTTTCATAATTGTGGTGGATGCAGTAACGCCCTCGTATCGGCGTTAATGACGGCGTTAGATTGTCAATAGCCCAACTTTTTCTTAATTTTATCCCAGATAAACTCATCCATTTTGGCCTGGTTATCAAAGAAGTATTCTTCGAGGTATGGCTCAATTTCCATTTGCCAAATGTCTTTTATAATATCTTCATTTAATGGGTTGGTTAAAAAGAAGGAGATGCCTAGTTCATAATGTTTGTTGTTAATTGCCTGATTGACACCTTCTAGAATGCTAGTTAATTTATCAACTGAAAAACCTGTTTCCTCTCTGTGGTGATACTGTCGCAGCACTTCATAGTTTGGATAGACCGGAATGAATGCGAAGCGGCGGCGGAGTGCGTTATCGACTAAGGCAATAGAACGGTCTGCTGTATTCATTGTGCCGATAATGCGGACATTTTTAGGGATTCTAAATTCTTCGCCACTGGCTAATTTAACGGTGCGATCGCGATCGTCAAGCAAATACATTAACTCTCCAAATACCTGAGATAAATTTGCACGATTAATTTCATCAATAATGAGAACGCAAGTGCCTTGACAAGACTCAGCTTTTTTGCAAAATCCGATGAATCTACCGGGAACTATGGGATAGGTCAATTGCCCATCTTGACTTTGCGGGCGGATGCCTTGAATGAAGTCTTCATAGGTATAAGCTGGATGAAATTGGATAATGCCTGAGAAACCGTCACCACAACCGATTAAATGTTTGGCTAGTTTTTCGGCAATGAAAGTTTTTCCGGTTCCGGGCGGGCCTTGTAATATGGCTTGTTTCTTGCGGTGGATAGCCTGTATCCATATCTTGAGTTCTGTTTCGTTCAAGCCAGTTTCTTCCGCACAGTTGGATAGAGTATATTTTGGATTTAGCTTTGATTCATTGACTAAGGAATACAAGGGGTCATTGATAGCCATCTTTTGAGCGTCTAAAGTTGCTAACAAAATTAGATCTATATGATTTATAAAAAATTGTGCTATTTGATGGCTTAACTGACTGGTAGATAGGTTAATTAATTCATTTTTTGTAATAAAACACTCAGTGTTTGATACATCCAGTATATCATGTTTTTCTTGGTTTTTGATAATAACTTCTTGGAGTTCATCCGGTTTGGTTTGCAAAACATTAAGAAAAATTGAACGATAGATTTCTTTGGAATAGCCAAAGGTAATATAATTACGATTAAGGCGGATATAGCAAAGTTTAAAATAGCCAAATTCTTTTTCTAATTCAGCTTCATTCCATTTTGCATCTCCCGGTAGAGCTGAAAGTTGTAATGGTAGTTTGGCTGACACTAAATAGCAAAGTCTATTGAACGGTTCTTCTACATATTCAACTAATTTAGCGTAATTTATATAAGTTGGAAAAAGCGAGGATTTAGTTTTATCTTCCCACTTTGTTATCCATTCAAAAGTTGACTGTGAAAACAGGTATTTAGGAGATATAGTGTCATATTTCATATTTCTAAATCTGTTTGTTTGAAAATCCTGGTGGTCTTGATTAATCATAGGTTTTATCTCTTCTTCTATATCGATCATTTCACCTTGAAAGTAATGAACTAATGTGAGTGCAGCTTTTCTAACCTCATCACCCTCTATTTCTTCCCATTTTTCAGTAATCATATCTATTTTTATTAGCTCATTTATAGCTTCAGTCTCAGCTTGGCCAAATGTGTCATCATTCTCATATAAATCATAATCTAACTGCATACTTTCAATGCTTTTTTGAATAGAGTCAGATAACCTTAATCTACTCCCAAAATGTTCTATTAAGATTGCTACTACCTCTCGATTCACATTGTCAATCGAGTTAAATGTTTCTCTATTAAATTCATATTCGCAATTATCTGCAGTAGTTTTATTTCTATTATTTTCATCTATTATTTGTTGTAAATTGCATATATGAATTCCGCTGAAATCAGCAATATCCAAAAATAAATCATAACCAACAATGTCTAATCCGCTATATTCAGCATATAAATAAAAAAGAGATATACAGTAAAGTAATGCCTGAAAGTATTCAGTTTGAGTGGAATAATTAACCCTTCCTGATTTCACCAATAATTTCCACGCATTCTTCAGCCATTCTAAGACTCTAAACTTTGCTATTTCTTCGATGTATTCATCAGTTAATCCCCATGTATATTCAGGAATAAGTCGCTCAAATACTTCATAAAAATCCAGAAACTCACCTATCATAGATTTCATTCTATCTTCTATCTCAGACCAGGTAATAACATTTGTATTATTCATATTTAATCCTCGATAATTGAATCCGGCGATCGCGACTAATAACGGGTACATTAAGATACAAAGCAGTAGCAGCAATAATGCGATCGGGCAAATCGGGAATTTGCGATCGGTCAACTTGCCTTAAAGTCAAAGCTATATTGCGATCGAAAGGAATTTTAACCAATAAGGCATCATCGCTCTCAACTACTCTCAATAATAGATCGAGAGTGGTTGAATTAATCCGCCCTCTCTCGCTCAGATAGACAATTTCTGCTAATGTAATTGATGAAAAAGCCACCTGATTCCCCTCGGCAGCTATCTCTTCTATTGTCGTTCTAGCAGTCACCGAAAGTCGTGAATCGGCAAAGATATACCAGATAACAGCATGAGTATCAGCTATAGCACGCAGCATTAGAAATCCTCCCTTGGGAAATTCGCCCATTCTTCGCTGCGAGCTTCATCTATATCAGCGGCAGAAGGTGCAATTCCCAAGTCAGCACATAAACCCCACAATGATTTGCGGGGAGCGGGCCGAACCACTAATTCTCGTTCTATTTCAGGAACAATCCACTTAATCAATCGTAACTTTTCGGCTAGAGACAAGTGCTTAACAAGATTTAAAACCGCCTCAAAAGTCATGTTTTTTATGTTTCAATTTGTGATTGGTGTAATTGTAACATTTTGGCTGCCAAGCACAGCATCACCAGGTTTGGGTTGAGAAGATTCGTTTACCACGGTTCCCGGAAAATTTAAACTTGTGTCGAAATTATCTAAACGTGCTATATTCAACTCCGTAAACCCTGAACTGCGCTTTCAGGTAATGCAAATTTATAAACGAGTCAACTGAATGCTCTCTACTTTCAAGAAACTAGCTTCAATTGCAATCATCTTTGCCGCCCTAGAACTTTTACTTAATTATCCGGCTTTCAGAGAAATACAAAATTATATCGCAAATAGAGACCCAGCAAGTGCTACCTTAGACAATGGAACTCTGCCGCAAAAATCCAGCAGCCCGCCTCCGGTAACTCCCAAAAAATCACCGGAGCAAAAGTTCGATGTAGTAGTGTATGGCGATGAAGTACCGGGGATATGTGCGGCGATATGGGCTAAGAAGACTTTAGGCGCAAAGGGCAAAGTTGCGATCGTGCGATCGAACTACGGAAGAGCACCTTTGGGCGGCTTACTCACCCGCGGCGGTTTAGCTTACATCGATTTAGATAAAATCCCCAATTGGCACCGCCAACCCTACGCCCAATGTTTTAAGGAATTCTTAGATAAAGCGAATGCGCGCGAATCTTGCTTAGACCCAAAAAGGGCAGATCAAGCTCTCAGGCAAATGCTTTCAGCAGCAAAAGTAAGAGTTATTTCCAACTCAACTCTTACTCCCCACGTCGTCGATAAAAAAATCGAATATGCGTCAGTAAAAGGCAGCACCTTAAGAATTAAAGCCAACTCTTTTATTGACGTAACTCAAGACGCGGAATTAGCTCGAAAAGCCGGATTATCTTATTATACAGGATATGAATCTCAAAATATCAAATCCAAAAATGAAACTTTAGCAGTCTCTATAGTTCCGAGAATTACGGGTATAACAATGTCCGAATTCCGCAGCATAGAAGATGACATTCTATACAATCGGCCTTTGGTAAAAAAGATTAAAGAAAGCATTACAAAATCTAAAGATCCGGCTAGTACAAAATTCTGGATGAGGAATTTCTGGAGTACGATTTATCAGCCATATACAGATGGCTACGACATCCGAAGCGTAGCTATAGGTGCAGCATATCACATAGACAGAAACCTGCCCTTTAGCCAAAATAAAGGATTCTTTTTTGATAAGGGCAATGTCTGCGTTTATAACAAAAATGTGCTGTCCTGGAACGGGTTTCTGTTTAAATACCAAGTTCCCCAAATCATGAAGATGGAAGCTAACGGCAGAAAACCGACTCCTGAGATGATTAAAGAAATGTCACATCTCCAACACTGGTTACAAAAGAAGTCTGGTAAAGATGTGAGAGTATTTATTCCAGACGAGATTTATATCAGGCACACTTTGAACGTTCGCGATGTGGTAGATCCGCTGACGGGGAAGGAGATTATCAAAGGGGGAACAGCAGCGTCCAAGTCGATCGGCAGTTTTTCCTACGATTTCGATATGCGGGGCGGAGTCAAGAATTTATCTGCGAGAATTCCGCCGCTGCCAGTCTATAATTTCGGGATAGAAAGCGCTTTAGCTAGCAAAGTGAAGAATTTAGCCATTGTGGGGCGATCGTCCGGTTATGTCGGTATGGCTGTATCCGTCGGGCGAATAGCGACGGTGAATATTTATCAAGGACAAGGTGTGGGCGTGGCGGCTGGTTTGGCTAGCAAGTTCGGCGTGCCACTGAATTCGATTACTTCGGCTGAAACGAAAAAAACTCTGGAGACTTTAACGGGGAAAACGACGTATTTGTCGGGCAGAGATACGAGTTATGGGGTGGATTATAAGGAGGTGAAGTAATGGAGGTATAGCAGTCGCCCGTGTTGCTATACGATGTTAAACCCACCTACAAACTACAAACTTTTGTTTGAGTTTGAGAACAAAAAACGCAATTCCTGGAGTTTGATAACTGTTATTCATTGCGATTCTTAATTATTGCAATTTGTTTTACCAGTAGGACTAATGCAAAAAGAAAACCGGTTTCTCTGCAAAATCGTGGCTTTCTCCGAGAGAAGGCGGGTTTTGGATTAGGGATTTCTGGCAAATAAGATATTAAAAGGATTTAACCACTGAAGATGTCGAAACCTCTTCAATTCCTTCCCACATTTGAGCAACCGAAATGGTTTGCCCAGTCATGGCTTCGTGCCAAGCTTGCCGAAAATCTTGTAGAAGCGCTGCTTTAGATTGGCCCTCTCCGTCAATTTCTGAGGGTTCTGGAATACTAAAAGAATTAGCAGGAGGCATCTCTTGGATTTCTGCTGAGAAAACCTCTGGCAGATTATTTTGCGAAATGATTACCCCCTGACGTTGCTTTTGGCTTAGAAACTCTATAAAACTCGCAACCAATGCCAGATGTTCTGGAGAGAGTCGATCGAGCCATCGATCGATTTGATGTCGAAGTGCTGCTACATTCATAATGCCATCAAACCTTTTAATTTTACCTTCATTTTAACGTAAACCCGCCCCGCCTTGAATATCGCTCTTCCCTCTGCCTCTGACGCGGATGCGGTTCAAAACTCTTCTCCTCCCTTCTATGGCACAATCTTAAATAAGATCAAACTCTCAAGCCACCATGACCGCAAACCTACCCCCCCAATACGACCCCCAAGCCACCGAAGCCAAGTGGCAAAAATACTGGGAAGACAACCAAACCTTCAAAGCTGACCCCGAAAAAGGCGGCGAACCTTACTGCGTAGTTATCCCGCCACCCAACGTCACCGGCAGCCTCCACATGGGACACGCTTTTGAAGAGACGCTGATTGATGTCCTCGTCCGCTATCACCGCATGACTGGACGCAATACCCTGTGGTTGCCGGGAACGGATCATGCTAGCATCGCCGTTCAAACTATTCTCGAAAAGCAACTCAAAGCAGAAGGCAAAACTCGCCACGATTTAGGTAGAGAAAAATTCTTGGAACGGGCCTGGGAGTGGAAAGCTGAATCGGGCAATACTATTACTAATCAATTACGCAGTTTGGGCGTGTCTGTCGATTGGTCGCGTGAACGCTTTACGATGGATGAAGGCTTATCCGCTGCGGTTTTAGAAGCGTTTGTCCGTCTGTACGATGAGGGGCTGATTTATCGCGGCAATTACCTGGTGAATTGGTGTCCGGCTAGTCAGTCTGCTGTGTCGGATTTGGAGGTAGACCAGCAGGAAGTTGAAGGCCATTTGTGGCATTTCCGCTATCCTTTGACGGATGGTTCTGGTTATTTGGAGGTGGCGACGACTCGGCCGGAAACGATGTTGGGCGATACAGGGGTTGCGGTGAATCCCAAGGACGATCGCTACAAACATCTTATCGGTAAAACTGTCACTTTGCCGATCGTAAATCGCGAAATTCCAATCATTGCTGATGAGTTTGTCGATCCGACTTTTGGAACTGGTTGTGTCAAGGTGACTCCCGCCCACGATCCAAATGACTTCGAGATGGGTAAGCGTCACAATTTGCCGTTTATTAACATTATGAATAAGGACGGCACTTTAAATGAAAATGCCGGAGAGTTCCAGGGACAAGACCGATTTGTTGCCAGAAAGAATGTGGTGCAGCGGTTAGAAACAGACGGGGTTTTGGTTAAAATAGAAGATTATAAGCATACAGTTCCCTACAGCGAACGCGGCAAAGTTCCGGTCGAACCTTTGATATCTACGCAATGGTTTGTCAAGATAGATCCTCTTTCTAAACGTGCTTTAGAAGCATTAGATCAAAGTAACTCACCAGTCTTTGTTCCTGAAAGATGGACAAAGGTTTATCGCGATTGGTTGGTGAAGCTGAAGGATTGGTGTATCTCCCGCCAATTGTGGTGGGGACACCAAATCCCGGCTTGGTATGCTGTTAGCGAAACCCAAGGAGAAATTACTGATACAACGCCGTTTGTGGTGGCGAAAACTGAAGCTGAAGCTAGGGAAAAAGCAACGGCTAAATTTGGTAATGACGTGCAGCTAGCAAGAGATCCAGACGTATTGGATACTTGGTTTTCGTCCGGGTTGTGGCCTTTCTCAACTCTGGGATGGCCGGACGAAACTAAAGATTTCGAGTTTTACTATCCGACAACTACCTTGGTTACAGGTTTTGATATCATCTTTTTCTGGGTGGCTAGAATGACGATGATGGCGGGACATTTTACTGAAAAGATGCCTTTTGATACTGTTTACATTCACGGTTTGGTGTTGGATGAAAACGGTCAGAAAATGTCTAAAAGTAAAAACAACGGTATCGATCCGTTGCTGTTGATTGGTAAGTACGGTACTGATGCTTTGCGCTACACTTTGGTTAAGGAAGTGGTAGGGGCCGGTCAAAATATTCGCATGGAGTACGATCGCAAAACTGATGAATCGAAATCAGTGGAAGCTTCCCGGAACTTCACGAATAAGTTGTGGAATGCGGCGCGGTTTGTGATGATGAATTTGGAGGGACAGACGCCCCAGCAGTTGGGAAGTCCTTCTGTGGGAGGTGGTTTGGAATTGTGCGATCGCTGGATTCTGTCTCGCTACAATCAAGTTGTGCAACAAAGCCGCAATTGTTTGGAAAATTACGGTTTGGGGGAAGCGGCGAAGGGACTTTATGAGTTTATTTGGGGCGATTTCTGTGACTGGTATATTGAGTTAGTCAAGTCTCGCTTGCAGCAGGATGCTGAACCAAATTCTAAGAAAGTGGCACAGCAAACTTTTGCTTTTGTTTTGGAAGGGATTCTGAAACTACTGCATCCTTTTATGCCACACATTACTGAGGAGATTTGGCACACTCTGACTCAAACAGGTGACGATCGATGTTTGGCTTTGCAAGCTTATCCTGAAGCGGATGTCTCGCTAATTGATGCTGAATTGGAACAGCAGTTTGAGTTATTGTTTGGTACAATTCGCACTATTCGCAATTTGCGGGCAGATGCTGATATCAAACCCAGTGTGAAGGTGACGGCGATTTTGCAAAGCGAAAGCGAGAAAGAACGCCACATCATCTCAGATGGAGGTGTTTACATTCAGGATTTGGCAAAAGTCGAAAATCTGACA
Source organism: Microcoleus sp. LAD1_D3 (assembly GCF_036702135.1). NCBI lineage: Bacteria > Bacillati > Cyanobacteriota > Cyanophyceae > Oscillatoriales > Microcoleaceae > Microcoleus > Microcoleus sp. LAD1_D3. The sequence goes on from NZ_JAUBSB010000028.1 coordinate 27,165, forward strand.
GTTACTGCTAGTGTGGATGCAGATTTGGGACAGACAATTGCTGGGGTAGTCGGTACTGTGCAAGTATTGATTCCTCTGGCTGGGGTGGTTGATTTGGCGGCTTTGCGTGCTAAATTAGAGAAGAAGTTGAGCAAGGTGGAAGCTGAAATTAAGCATACTGCGGCGCGTTTGACTAATCAGAAGTTTGTGGATAAGGCTACTCCTGATGTGGTTCAGGGGGCGAGGGATGCTTTGGCGGAAGCCGAAAAACAAGCGGAGATTTTGCGCGATCGGCTAAAGGTGTTTTAATAGTTGACTGTTGACTGTTGACTGTGGCCAGGGCGGGTTTACGAGATAGTTAGTTTCAGGCATATATTGTTGGTAAAACCCGCCCCTACGAGATCGTAAATCATACAATTACCAATAACCAACAGCACGACACGGAATGCACGGATACACGGATAGCTGTTTTTACCAATTACCAGTTACCAGTTACGAATAACTAATAACTAATAACTAATAACCCTTATGCTATATTTAGCAAAAGTACAAAATCAGGAAAATTTAGGCGAGATAAGTCTGCAATTGCTGGCTTGCCAAAATTCGGATCATACTTGGGCTATTCTTAGTGAAGAAAGTTTTTTGACATTACCGAACGATTTTGCTCAAAATCACATTAACTCTGCAACTAATATTTTAAATGAAGGAATGCTAGTTTTAACAAATGTTGACGAAAATAGCCAGGTTTTGCATATTCAAGCAGCTACAAACTGGGTAGTACAATTAGTAGAGAAATATTTAACAACAGGCTTTACTCCCGATTTTTTGCAGCAAGAAGCGCAAAAAGCAGAAGATTGGAGGCAATCTCTCACTTTGCAGAGTCAAGAATTGTCTCGCCGCTTGATTGAAGTTGAAGCCCGCCGAGAACAAATTCAAAATTTAGAAGCAAAACTCCAGCAGGAAAAGCAATTGTTAGAAAGTTCGATCGCCCAATTGCAAATTCCGCCCGCTACTCCACTAATTTGACTTATAATTTGACTTAAATTAACACACCAAACGTAGGGACACGCCACTACCGCGTCCCCACAAACCTAATATGCAATTTGCTGGACATCATAATAATTTGTAACTTGACAAATACCCCTTACCCGTTGCCGAATCGCCAGCAAAATTGCCTGCGGCTAAAGCACTTTTGACTTCATCCAAGCGGCGGGGAGACACAGCAGTTTCTGAGAATTGCTAACATAAGCCCGCTTCTGAAACACATCGTATTGATTGCGTTCGATCGCATTTAAGATTCTGCTGTACAGCATAGTAGCAGCCCAAACAGTCCAGCGGATATCGGGACTGAGCACTTTAATTCCCGGTTCCGCGCTGGCGTATAATTTGCGAGCTCGCTGAATTTGAAACCGCATCAATTCCCGCCAGCGGTTGTCAATTACACCGTTGAATAAATCTTCTTCGGTGTAGTTAAACAAGGCTAAGTCTTCTAAGGGAATATAAATGCGGCCGCGGCGGGCGTCTTCTCCGACATCGCGCAGAATATTAGTCAACTGCTTAGCAATACCCAGGGCTATCGCTTCTTCTTTGGGAATTCTACTCCCCCAATGCCAATTCCAGTTAGCAGCGGAGCTCGATTCGCCTACACCCATGACAGACATCGACATCAGCCCTACAGTACCCGCTACTCGATAACAGTAAAGATTGAGCTCTTCAAAAGTTTCGTAGCGGCTACGGTACAAGTCCATTTGCTGGCCCGCAATCATCTCTCGAAACGGCTGAATGTCGATCGGGAAACGAGACAGCGTATCCACCAAAGCTACGTCGTAGTCGTCGTGAGGATGGCCGGCAAACACAGATTCTAGGCGTTTTTCCCACAGATTGAGGGTTTCAGGGGTCGTTGCATCAGAACCAGGCCCGTCTACGAGTTCGTCGGTGCGGCGGCACCAGACGTAAATCGCCCAAATCGCCCGACGCTTGGCTTCGGGCATGAGTTGAGTGCCTAAATAAAAATTTTTGGCATAACTCGCCGTGACTTGGCGGCACAGTTCGTAGGAGTCATCCACAGAAGCCAGAGTTCTCATGCACTGGAGTTTTGACAGTTGCAGCATCCGAGAATAAGAAATTTAAAGATTAGAATTGACACTCCCCCGTTTAGAAAACGGGAGATTTTTTACGTCTTTATGAAAAATTCTTAATTTTTCATTGGTTATGGGCCGTTGAAATAGCCTGCGCTGTCAGCTTACCAGAAAGCACGGCACCTTCCATACTTGCAAGATAACGCTGCATCGTATAATCCCCCGTTAGATAGAAATTGCTAATGGGAGTTGTTTGTGTGGGACGGCACTGCTGGCGTCCGGGGGTGGCTTTGTAGACGGAACGAGGGGTTTTGACTACGTGATATTTGAGCAGTTTGGCTGGTTCTGGGATTTGATCGGGAAAGAGTTTTTCTAACTCGACCATTGTCGCTGCGACGATATCTTCGTCCGATTTGCCTATCCAGTCTTTGGCCGGTGCTAAAACCAGTTCCAGCATGGATTTGTCTGGGTTGGCATATTCGCGGCAGGTGTTGCTCATGTCGGCGTAGACGCTTAGCAGGGGCGATCGCGAGAACAGCAAATGGTCGATATCTGTTAATTTGCGATCGAACCACAAGTGTACATTAATGACGGGTACTCCCTCCAAGCCTTCGAGCTGTTTGAAATAATCCATTTCGCCCCAAGGTTTCGGCATCATCAACTTCAGCGGGTCAACCGGCATCGCGGAGACGTAAATATCGGCCGTCAGAATTTCTGACTCTGCCCCTTTTACTCCCCGAATGTGGAAGCCGCGCACCGTGTTGTCATCGTTGAGCAAAAACTCTTTGATGGGTGCATTCAGCCGTAATTCACCGCCGCGCTCAGTTATGTAGTCTACCATCGGCTGACACAACCTCTCTGTGGGGGAACCGTCTAAAAAGGCCATTTTCGAGCCGTTTTTCTCTTGCAAGAAGCGGTTGAGGGCTGTCAGCAGTATGGTTGCGGATATTTCGTGGGGGTCGATGAAGTTGAGCGCCTTGGACATGGCGATAAATACTTCTTTTTCCACTCTGGGGGGGACGTTTTGCTTTTTGAGCCAGTCGGAAAACGAGTATTTGTCCATTGCTTCGACGTATTTTTGACCCTGAAGCATCGCCGGAATCAAACCTATACCGAAGCGGATTTTTTCGGGCCAAGTGAGCATATCGTTGTTGCTCAAGATGGCTGCAACGCCGTTGAAGGGGGCGGGAAGGTCGGGAAAGTCAAAGCGGGAATAGGTTCCGGGGGTTTCCGGCTGATTGAAAATCATCGAGTGTTCTTTCCATTGCAGCCGGTCTTCAATGTCAAGTTCTTTGAAGAGTTGGAGCATATTCGGGTATGCACCGAAGAAGATGTGGAGGCCGGTTTCATACCAGTCGCCATCTGCATCTTTCCAGGCGGCGACTTTGCCGCCGAGTACGTCCCGACTTTCTAGGAGGATGGGGGTGTGGCCCGCGTCGGTAAGATATTTAGCGCAGGAAAGTCCTGCTAAGCCTGCTCCGGCGATCGCAACTCGCATTTGATACTACTTGGCCTCTGTGTTCGCTTCGGTTTAATTATACTTTACAACTCGTTACATTTTTTTGGGAAATGGGGCTGGTGGAGGTGAGGAGTGCGGGGATGATCTGAGTTATTTTTGGCGTAGTTGACTTATGGCAATGCCATATGTGCCATGCGTGCTATAATCTGGTTATCATCCACATAGAGGTAAAAATTATGGGCAGTTTTGTCAGAGACGAGACGTTAGTACACGAAGCTAAAATTGTCTGGCTTGTAGAAGAGGAAGAGATCAGTAAAATGCCTTGGGTGCGAGAGAGCGAAGTAGATTTTTGTAGCAGAAAAGGGGTCTCTAAAGAACGTCTTTCAGAGCTTCAGCAAGAAGGTCAAATCCTGTTGGGCTCTGCAGAATTAAAAGATGGTGCTCCCCCTACTTTTACTGAAGGAAATCAGGAGTATTTTAACAGACGGATTTTCACAATTAGAGAAAAAGACTTTGAAGTTTACAAAGTAAATCACCCACTAGAAGCAGTGGAACCATTAAGTGTAGAACCCAAACTCAAGGGTCTACCTCCGAGTAAAAAATCTCAAATAGCTGTTAGAGTTCCTCCTAGTCTTTTTAGCAAGCTCAAAAGATATGTTCAGCAAACGGGCATATCTCAAACTGATGTCATAGTTAGCGCCCTAGCTAAACACCTAGATTCTGTAGAAGGTGTACCCATGATTCAGAGGATACTAGAACTTGAAAAGAGAGTTGATGCGTTGGAAAGCAAGAGTTAATAGAGGCAGTAATTAGGCCAAGAATCCATTTGTAAGGTGGCAACGCACACCTTACTACACAATTTGTATAGACTTTAAACTTAGTGTAAAACGATGGTACAAACAATTCAAGCTAGAAATATTGCACTGAATGATTTGGAAACCAACTTCAAAATTGAGTGGGTTGAAGATGACCAATTCTTTCGCGAGTGGCAAGATGATTTGCCAGAAATCTCGGAAGCTGAAAAACAGCGGCTGGACAGAGTGAAGGCAAGTTACAGGAATTTGCTCAAACATCCGCCACTTCTAGAAAATACAGTCAAAATGGTTGTGCTGTCTCCGTTTTTGGATTTAGCTGATTTCTATCTCGCTCCTTTTCATGTTACTTCAGAAAAGTCTGTAGAAATTATTGACGAAGATGAAGGAATGATTGTCAGAGGACAGTTGGATGTTTTGGCTTTGTTTCAGGAGTTTTGGGTAGTGGTGATCGAGTCCAAGAAGGCTGCGTTTTCTTTGGAGGTCGGGATTCCGCAGTTACTGGCTTATATGTTAGCTAATCTGACTGCCGATCGACCTACTTACGGATTGTTAATGAATGGGGCAGATTTTCTATTTGTCAAGTTAGTTAAGCGGGAAACACCACAGTACGCTTTTTCTCGGAAGTTTTACCTTTTCAATCCGGGGAATGATTTGTACAGCGTGCTGAGTATTTTGAAGCGCCTCGGTGAGTTGAATGTTGGCAATATAGTTTAGAAAGCGATCGCGCTCTTCTGGGAGCGATCGCTCAGAGACGCGGTTGTAGTTCGTTTAAATAAAAAATCAACAATGAACTAATTAGAATCCCCAATCTTATTTAGACAATTGTTCGCAGTGCCGCTAGCCCTCCCAGGTGTAGTGGGTAAAAATAATAGAAAAATCTTTTTTCTAAAGCCGTTGGTTTTTGGTCTTTAGAGGTATCGTAGTATGCCAGAACTAGCGGTGTCAATATAGCGAAAATTTGAATCCAGCTTTGGCAACTAATGGCATATCCGATATTTGCTATAGTCCAGCAGAACCACCAAAGGCGATCGCCTCCTCCTTTCCACCTAATCATCAATAGCGGGCAAGCCACTGCATACCAGCCGTAACTCACTCCTAAAATTTGAGCGCTTACTAAACCTGTGCTTAAAACTGCAATTTTGCGATCGAAGCGTCGGATGTAGCTCAAAGTTAGTGCTGCTACGGCAAAGCTAAACATGATGTTTAACTGTAAATTGCCAAAAAGTAACATATGAGGTATTTGAGAAAGTACCCCAAATAATATCAGTCGAGTAATTAGAGGATTTTTGTCCCCCGGTCGTTTCCAGTTTTGAGCAAACACCCAACTAAACAACGGAAAACTCAGGCGGCCGATGATACGCATGGGTTCTGCTTCAAGCATCAATCCGATGTGGTCTATTAGCATTAGAGCTGCGGCAAACCATTTAATTTGATTTTGATTCATACAACTTATCCTCCTATTCTGTTATTAAAATTTCGTTTTTTGTACTAATTAAATTTTTTACTTATTGATAAAATATATTTACATAAGCTAGCTATTTTAGTATGTCTGATATGCTATAAAATGCAGTTTTTGAAGTGTTTTTAAATTTCGATATTTCGGGTTTTATCTATTATTCCTGAAAAATTTATTTGTTTTTATTAAAATCCTCAGTACAATTAAATCGACTGTACCCATAATCTATCCTTAAAGCAACACCTAAATTAAATAGAACAAATTCCATTTAATTTAGGTGTTTTAAAAAATCTACGTAAAAACCCTCTTGTGTACTCCTTAAGGTAGATTTACCTTAAATTTATAGATTCGGAGGAAATAATGATTGAGTTAATTTTACTGACCAAGAATTTCTTGATGGTACCCGCCACGTGATTTATCCGTGGAATCAATCCAAAATCGAAAATCGAAAATCCTCAAGCCCCCGCATTTATCCGTGGGGTCGCCTCTAAAATCTAAAATCTAAAATCTAAAATCTAAAATCGATTGACCTCGATCGCGACTACTACACCGACGACGATGCCTCCGCCGCCTCCAGTGAGTGTTCCATCCAGAATTGCTACAGTGAAGAGGGAACAGGCGCTGACGGTAATTTTTGGCTGGGTACAGGTGCGGTAGAGGGAACAGGCGCTGTTGGTAATTTTTGGCTGGGTACAGGTGCGGTAGAGGGAATAGGAACTGGCGGTAATTTTTGGCTGGGTACAGGTAGGGAAGTTGGTTGAGGTTGCGGTTGAGGCAGACCGGGAACACGGATATATCTCCAATTACCAGTAAACAATAGGTACATAACACCCGCAAGCACGACACCGCTAACAACAGCAGCAGTAATTTTCCAAACACTGTAGGGACGTTCGCCTTGAACTTCCGCGGTGCGTGCATTAACCATTACTTGATATCGCTGGTTTTGATAGCGATAGGCACACAACCACACAGGTAGCAAAATATGCTTAAAAGTGATAGCATTGTAATCAGTAGAAATGCTGTGAACCCGCTGCTCGTCGCCACCAATATTCCTACAAACATCGAAGTGAATAGTACCGGCCATGACATTTTTAGCAGATTCAAATCCTTGAGTGAGAGAAACTTGCGATCGCTGCGCTTCAAACCCAGCTAAATAAGATGAATTGTAAGCGCGCAGCGACTCCTTGAGATGCCAAGGTTCTAACGCATCGAGGCGGGGGCGATCGATCGAACTTGTAGCGGGAATCAGAATATCATCAAAAGAGCGATCGACTCTGCCAGAAGCAGGCCACCACCTGGTATGTTGCACTTGGCGAGTTTTAGTTTCAGTTTCGCCCTGCGAGTTTGTTTCCGTATAAGTTTCAGTCACGTAGTAGTGTTCTCCGCGAGAACCCTGATAGTAACTAACCGTATAAGTGTCGTAAGTCCAAAACGGCAAATAAACCCCTTGAATTTTCTCCTGTTGCGCTAGGGATTTCAAAGCAGAAGGAGCAAACCAGCGATTGCTGAGCCACTTCTGAATGCTTTCTCTGGCCTGTTTATCAGTAACTTCAAAAGGAACAATTCCCTCTGGCTGCACGCTAGGGCTAGCCTTTGCAGGTTGGGTCACAATTGGAGAAGCACAAAATGGGCATTTACCCGCTACTTTCGGCGGTTCAAAAGTAACACTTGCTCCGCAATCATTGCATTTTACTTCAAGGGCTGTTGTTGATAAAGTTGTCAGCGTCGTGCGATCGACTTGGAGATATTGTTCGTAAGAGTTCTCCTTTACCTCTTCAGCAGTTTGGGGAATTGCATCTTCCCAGCCGCAGTAAGCACACTTGAGCTTTCCTGCTTGGGGGTTGAACTCTAAATAAGCCCCGCAGCTAGGACAGGGAAAACGTTTAACAGCAGGTTCCGAAGTATTCATAATGGTTAATTGGTGATGTAATTGGTAATCGGTAATCGGGAAAGCATACCAATTACAATTACCAATTAACTAAATATGCAAAATTTTAGGCGGCGGCTGGCGGGGGAGGCGGCGGTACTGTCGCCAACAAAGATGCTAATTCTGGCACTTGCGATGCTAACTTCCAGCCGTCAAAACCCGCACGCCACACCATTACCTGATGTGTCAAACCATTTTGCAGAAGTTGATGCAATTCAAAAGGGCCTAATTGTTGACCGTTCTGGGCAATATACCACTGATGTTGTGTTGGCGGGGGAGGTGGCGGCGGAGTTTGCGATGCTGGTGACTGCATCATATTTGTCATTTGTTGGCCTACTGCCATGCCCATGCCAATTTCTAATGCTTGATTGCCGCCGCTAGGGTTATTTGCTGATGCTTCTATGGCGTTAGCCGCTTGATATTGGGTATATTGCTGCATATTTCCCAGAAGTCCGATTGAGGCTCGTTTGTCGAGTGCTTCTTCAACTTCAGGCGGCATCGAGATATTTTCAATTAATAGCTGAGTTAACTCTAACCCAAACTGCTGGATACTTGGCTCTATGGCAACTCGCACCTGTTCGCCCATGTGGGTGTAGTTGGCTGCAAAGTCTAGCAGGGGAACGCGGGAATTGCCAACCCAATTGGCAAAGGCACTGACTATTGTATTGCGGAGTTGATCGCTGATTTCATCTAGTTGAAATAGTCCGTCAGTGCTGATGAGTTGTTTTAAGAGTTGTTCGGGATGAGAAACTTTAATGTTGTATGTGCCAAAAGCCCGCATTCGCACTGGGCCGAGTTCTGGATCGCGGATAATTACAGGGTTAGAGGTTCCCCATCTCAGGTTGGTAAATATTTTGGTGTTAAAAAAGTAGACTTCTGCTTTGAAGGGAGAGTTGAAACCGTAGGGCCAACCTTTTAAGGTGCTGAGAATGGGTAAGTTGCGGGTGTACAGTTCGTACATTCCCGGATCGAAGACATCGGCCACTTGGCCTTCGCTGACAAAGACTGCTCTTTGTCCTGGTCGTACAGTTAGTTTAGCACCTTGTTTAATTTCGTTTTGGTGACGCTCGAATCGATAGGCAATGGTGTCGCTGGTATTGTCTAACCATTCGATGATATCGACAAATTCGCCGCGAATCTTGTCAAAGAGTCCCATAGATTTATTTTTGGTTGTTGTTCGATTTTAGCTTCAATAGGAGCGATCGATGTTCCGGAGCGAGAGGCATTATGTAACTGTTAGGTGCGGTTGCGGGCTCAATTGCGATCGCCCTTGGAAGGAAATAGACCAGCCGAGTGCGATCGCCCTTAATTTCCTCAGGCAAAAAATCCGATGGTATTTAGTTCTCACTTATTATAATAACTAATCTCACAATTGCTTTTATTCGGGTCGATCGCAATTTGAAACTGCGTTGGTGGCAGTCATTAAGAAGGCAGCGTTAAAATTTTCTGCGACTTATAATATGGTTGCGAATATTTTGTGGGGAGCGATGAAGTTGAGCGCCTTGGACATGGCGATGAATCTTCGGCTGCCGGTCTTTAATATCGAGTTCTTTGAAGAGTTGCAGCATATTTGGGTATGCACCGAAGAAGATGTGGAGGCCGGTTTCGTACCAGTCGCCTCTGCATCTTTCCAGGCGGCAACTTTGCCGCCGAGTACATCCCGACTTTCTAGGAGGATAGGGGTGTGGCCTGCGTCGGTAAGATAAGCGCAGGATAGTCCTACTAAGCCTGCTCCGGCGCAACTCGCATTTGATACTACTTGGCCTCTGTGTTCGCTTCGGTTTAATTATACTTTACAACTCGTTACATTATTTTGGGAAATGGGGGCGGTGGGAGGGTGCGGGGGATTTGAGGTGCGATCGGTTTTGCTGCATGGTATTAAGGGGAATCTTGCACGATGTCCTGAATATTTCAAACGCCTCTGTCAGTTGAAATTTGGCAACTCATAAATACAAAATAATTAGGTACCGGTAGACTCATCTAATTCCAGCAGCAACACGTAATCTTCAATTTGCTTGGCGAGGTGGAGGGGTAGAGGTAGTTTTAGCGCTTCGTCATAGTGCAGTGCTAAATGCCGCAATTCGTGAGTCAGGGCAGCCCAAGGAAATATCTCATCATTAGGCTGAATGCAAGCAACAGTTAGTTCAACTAAACCAGGATTCCAGAAATAACGGTGTGGTGATGCTTCTAATTCCCTACCTTTTGTAGTGGTGGATGAAGATACTTTTGATAAATTGAGAGGAGTTTGAAACTGCTTGGGCTTGTTGTAGGTGCTGGCAAAAACTCGATCGCCCATTTTAAACAGACCCTTAGTCCATCCCTGTTCGTCCCCCTTTGGTGCATACCATTCTGGTGTTTCGTGGCCCTGACTGTCGCGCACGCGCACGATCCGAAGATTTCGATCGACACGGGTTATGTCTAGCGGATTTTCTTTTCCAAAAGCAACTCGATCGGGGGTAATATTTCGATTGTTCAGCCATTGCCAAGCACTTCGCAAATTTTGGGCGTGGCAGATTAAAAGTGTGTCTCCCAGTGCAGTAACTTCCTGTAATTTTGGCTTGACAAATCGCATCATTGCCTCGGACAAACGATTGAATCCTTTCGCTTCACCGCCAGCTATTTTCAGCAGACATTCTCGATAGGACAACCAAGTATTAAAGCCCGGAGCAATGGCTTTTATATCAGTTGTATTCGCTGCCATGTACACCATCACCGGCACGCGCTGAATACTGCCGTCAGCAGATGTAGGCGAATTTTGTTTAATCATCCAAAGACCAACATAGTTGAGCTTTTCTGAAAAATCGTACCTCTGATGAATATTTTTAGTTTTCCCTTTGCTGTCAACCCTCTGTTTCTGCTGTTGAATAATGATATTTGGGGGGGCCGGCTGTACTCCTAGCTGACGCAGCAGATCCAAAAATCCGTTTAAAGCGCGATGGGGTAAGTTTCCAGTACCTTCAGTGCTGATAAATTGCGTTAACCTTTGAGATAAAGCAAATCCCCTGCGGATGGCGTCTTTTGGGTCAGTATTTCCCGAAAAACTTTCTGCAGTGTCAAGCTCAATAAAAGCCACGGTGACTCCCGATGTGCGCGACGCTTTTTTCTGAATTTCTTTCTGAACTTCTTCACCCCGCTGACAGATAGCTTGACGGCGCTGCTCTTTTTTGTCTTTGATACCAGAATCGAGTTTCAATTCATCCCCAACCGCGCCCAAAACCTGCGTACTTATATTTAATGTAAATTCTGAATCGGGAAATTTGTAGGGCAGTGACGCAGATTCTGGAATTCCCAAACATTCACCCATAGCTTTAACTAAAGCATCTTTTGTATCATTTTGCTGGTACCAAATTTCTACGGTTAGCTGCTCGCCAACAGTTTGCTGAATAGCGATACAGCGTTGATTTTGTAATTCGATAGAGGTATGCTTTTGCTTGGCTTGAGAGTTTGGTAAAAAAGGATTTTGCGGAACCGCAGGCTTAAAGTTAACCCTTTGAAGCGGTTCGACAAACTCCCACTCTGGTGCTAATAGTTCAGCGATTTTTTCGGCTAAATAGCGACGGTCTGCTGGACTTAATCCAGGACCAACGCCATGCTCGGGATTTATGCCATTGCGGTAAACCAGTGCAGCACTGGGACTGCCGTTAAGATTGAGGGCTGAAACTGGATTGTTGGCGATATCTTGGGGTGCTGGAAATGGATTTCGAGGCTGGAGTTTGTCAAGTAATGGCGCTAAATTGCTCCCCCATTTCATGCGGTATTTTGATTGACCTTCTTGTTGTTGTGAGGATGGCACTCGTTCCCAGGCGATTGGTGCTACTTGGAAACTATTTGAATTGGGAATTCCTTCCAGCCAAGGCACGCTGGTCAGTAAATAAACGCTAGTTTCTTTGTCTGGTGGTAAAGACTGAATTGGCAAACTGCCCCAACGCCTCACGCTGAGGTCGCAGTGGATGACAGGAAAGTTTTGGAAAGGTACTGTTTGCACTGTAAATGTAATGACAACAGACCAATACCAATTTTTGTACTTCATTGGCGGCCAAGATACTAATTCCGATCCTTGCGTGCCAAGCATAGGTGCGCGCCGAAACCGCAAAACCTCTGAATGCCAGTGAATTGTTACATTATCCTGGCTCAATTTTGCTGCTAAAATATGAGGCAGCAAGATAAAAGTATTGTCGCTTCCTAATTTAGCTGTACCGTTGGGTTCTGTAGTCCACTCATTTACATCGATTGCTGTTGGCTGCCACAGCAAATCATCGGCTTTGAGTTTTTTAAGCAAATTAGTAATGCTTGTCTCAGATGCTTTAGAAAATTGTGTTTTTACCCAAGCATTTAAAATGAGATATAGCGCCTTTGAATCGATAGGTGTTGTACTGTACAGCCAAGATGTCGCGTCACTTTGAGCAGCTTTGGGACTAATATGAATTAGGTCGGGAACTAATGCTCGCATGGCTTTGTTGAGCAAGCCAATAGGCACGTTAGTTTGATCGACTGGGCGATTTTTAATTTCGGCTTGTAAACTTCGGAGTTCGTTCTTCCATGCTTCGGGAAATTTGAGGATGTTAAAAGTATCTTGTCCAACTGTATTCTGGGATGCTAGCCGGAAGGAAAGAGTGCGCAATTCATTATAAGTCATTCAGCAATACCTCCTATTTGTTCAATAGCTGTATAAAAAGGGCCGTAAAGTGCCTGTACAAGTTCCCTGTCTCTCTGTGCAATTTGCGGGTTTGAACCAGGTATGAAATAAGGGCGCAAAACTTCTTTGATACTAACTAAAAGACTGGTCTGCGGTTCTTCACTTTGTTCGTCTTGAAATGCAGTGCGGCGGGCAAAAGCAGCATCACAAAAGAATACGCGCGCTGGACTGCCTCCACGGATCAATCTGCCGATAACCTGCCAGATAGAAACTAATTGATTCCACGTCACAGCTTCTCGTTCATTATCGGGGAGTGTACTGTAAATCATTGGCAACCGCAACAAATAGCGCCAGCGCTTATAAGCGGCATCGCGGAAAGTGTTTCCAACTCTGTCAAGTGTCAGTAAACCATTATCACAATTATCGGTTAGCCATTCAAGATTTGCGTAATGTTCGATCGCCCAACGATTGATAGAATGAATGGCATAGCTGATGTCATCGGGGCGGGGGTGGGGACGAACTAGAAAATAAGCTGCACCAATTGCTGCTTTGTCTTCTTCGTTGAGAATATTGTGTCCGCGTTCAATTGCCATTAGCGGTGCAATCAAAATCCACGATCCTGTCCTGGCAAATTTGTCCACGAGATTCCGCTGTAAACTTGACTCATTGTTGCGCCATTGACTGTCAAATTCGTCATCGTCAGGAACTAAGCGCAAAATTTGACCGCGCCAGTCATAACGGAGAGTTTCTAGGTGTTCTTGTGCTAATTTTGCTTGCTCGTAACTGCCGACAAGTAATAGAACCCGCTGTCTGCCTTCTGGTAGTTGGTTGCGTTCTACTTCTAACCGACTCGGACCTCCTAAACCACTTGGCTGTGATAATTGATTGAGCAGTTCTTTTAGGGCGATCGCGCGCCCGTGTCCTTTGGCACCCGAGACAGTAATTGGACGATTTTCTTTGTCGTACAAAGCCATAAATTCAAAATAGCTGTCTTGAATTGCCTGCAATTCTGCATCGGGAGAATGCAGCACTCCGGCTACTGGTATTTGTACGTGATATCCAGGTGCTTTACCAGCCCAGCTTGTACCTGAGAGCAACAAAACGTGAGGCCCAACTATGCCGTCGCTGGCAAATAGTTCGTGCAGGTGCAGCAGCAGCCAGCGACCAACGCCCAGACATTTAAAAAATCGTAAATCTCCTGACCCGTTTTCTGTTGATTTTACATATTGAAATGCGAGTACGTTTCCCATCGGTGCTGCTGGAATAATTGCTTCGTAATCGCTGGGCGGAGTGTGAAATAAAAGCGAGCTTTCTCCTTCTAATTTTAGCGGTGTTTCAACGTTTTTCCAGTCGCGTAGCAGGGAGTTGAGTCGGTTTGAAAGAACTGCTACTAATAAGGCAAATTCCAGTCGGACGAGAACATTTTTTAGTTCTTGGTCTGTTAGTGTAACGCTAGACTCTTTGTTCTGGTTAATCCATTCGTTTAGATGCTGTCGCACTAAGTCTTCATTAGCGGTTGTGATCAATTGGCGCGTCAGTTCCGAGAGGGGATGAGTGCTGTTGTCGCCCAGCGGGTCGTTGAGATAGAGATCGCACAACTGCCGCAGCCGGAGATAACCAGGATCGGAATCCCGCGTTTCTTTTGAGGCTCCCGAAAGTGCGATCGCGACTTGTTCGAGTATCAGCCAATCTGTGAAGTAGTCGCCTTTCTCGCTCCACTCCCGCAGCGCTGGTTTTTGACTTAATATCAAAGCATAAATTCGACTCGTAACTGTCTGAGCAATATCGTGAACTTTGCACCATCCGTCTACATTTAGATCGGCAAGTTGCCCGCGTCCTTCCTGATTTAGTTGCTGGACAACTTGCTGCTGAATTCGGCTCAACCAAGCCTCCCTGCCCCGACTCATCAACGTTTGGCTGGGACTGAACAAGCTATCCAATTGCACTTGTACTTGGTCGGCTTCATCTACAATGATTATATCGCTGTGGCGAAACACCAATTCCGCAAAACGAATTTGCTCGGAATTTATTTGTTTGGCAACGCGAGTATAAACTAAACTTGCAGGTGTCGCAATCCAAATTTTTGCCTCTACCAAGTCGCGCTGTGCTTGATGAAAGGGACAAGCACTGTAAATAGGACAAACATAAGTTGTGTTGGCGTTAGGTTGTGCTTCGTCTTCGTCAGCAGTAGAATAGAGATTTTGACAGGGATACTTGCTTATTTGAAAGGGATTTGCAACATCTCGACGCAGTTCGCTTAAAGGACAAGCTGTACTCAGCCACCGAAAACCTGGATGTTCTTGATTGAGCGGTTCTAAGGGGTTTTCTGCATTCCACGCGCGGTGCAATCGGTTGGTGTGTCTTTCGCGATTTGAGGCTCCTAAAATGGGAGCAACGCTGATACCTAATTGGGTGAATAGTTTAGCTCTATTTAACGCTCCGATGACATCTCCTATTACTAAAGTAACGTGAAAATTGTTCTTTGCGCCGTAAACTGCTAGCACGTCCATTAAAGTTGATTTCCCGGAAGATACCATACCAATTAGGTGCATTAATCCGTCTACGGTAAAAGTATCAGCGCTACTGAGAGTGACGCCATCTTCACCGAATAACTCTAAACGCACCCTCGATAAACGTTCTTCCCACTTGGCATAAAATTGAGTATCCATCCAGCGCGCTGTTTGAATTAAATCATCCCAGGTAACAGTAATTGCCTGTCTTTCTGTTCTCCCTGCTAAGTTGTGTGCAGGTGGCGGTGGAAATACTAAATCGTCTGGGATTTCAACGCTAATCCGATATCCGCGATCGCTGCACTGATATCGACCTGTGTCGGCCCAGCGCACGCTTTCTTTCCTGTGCGGTAAAGGTTGTTGGAGAGCTTTGGCGTAAATATGCTTGCGGTCAGAACAAAAGCTAATTTCGCGGTCATAAAATGCTTCTAAAGCTTCATCTATATCGTAACCTCGAAGCAGTTCATCGATCTGGCAATAGTGTCCTAAGGCTCGCTTCCAACTGTATTCGCTTCTAAATTGGGTCAAAATATAGCGTGCGTTGCCTAACATTTGATACTGCTGTTTGCTCCAATGCTGTGTTTGGGCGATCGCAAACGGATAGCCAGTTAGCAATGTCCACAGAGCGCGTGCTGGGGTTGCTGGTGCTAGCTGCGACATCAGATAAAGTCCCAGTTCGATGTCGCAAAACATAGCTGGATTTAAACTTGTTTCTGTTGACGGCCAGCGATCGCGTAACCGAACTGTCAGTTTCTGCCGCCATTTACTTGTGTCGCGCATTTACTTATTCCTCCGCAGCTTGTTTCTTACGTCTTTTATGAAGTCGCTCTCAAACTTTGCTTTAATGTATTTGGGAAGTGGACATTGGTTGCTAAATGCTCGCAGATAATCCGATCGCTGTTCTCGGCGATCGTCTGGGAAGACAAAATATCCTTGTTTCCAGGGTGGAGTATTGGGAATTTGCGGGTTTTGCTGCTTAACTTTATTTCCCAATAAAAATGGATCAGCCCAATCTTTTACATCAACTGCCCACGCTTCTCCATCATTAAATACAATTCGCAAATCGTAGCTATCAAAGTTCGGCCACAGTTCCACTTTAAGCCGAGATTTTCCTAACTTTTCGAGGCTTTCTGCCAGCCGCAATTCAGCGCGACCTGGTGCTGCAATAAAGCGCCGCAGTCCTCGTTTCAGCCAAAGAACTTGCTGTTTTTGGGGAAACGCCTTTCCCTGTTCGCTGACACCTTTAGCGCGACAGCGTTCTTCGGCACAAATTAGATTGCCTTTTTCAGTGCGGAACATAATATTTCCGCAGTTTGAGCAGCAGTAAAAGTCACCGTTTACAGCACAGGATTCAGGGGCGGGTTCGTAAGCAGCGCGAATTTGTTCCTCAAGTCTTGTTAGCAGTGGCTCTGCACACTGCTGTAGAAACTCAAATTCGGTGAGTACGGGTTTACTAATGAGCAAATGCCGAAATGCTGCGTAGGAGTCAGGTGCTTCGACTGACTTGCAGATTTGCATGACGTTTAATAATAGCTGTTTCTGGGTTAATTCTGCTTCGACATCTGCGCCTGCAATCGCCCATTCATCGCAAATATTTGTCGGTATTTGTCCGTTTAGTAGTTTGTCCGCTTTACCTGCATTTTCTGGCAGTTGCAGAGGCCATTCTGCTAAGGGTTGGCGACACCAAAAAAGCAAATCGGGAAGGGATTGTGGCGGTGTTTTACCTTGACGCAAGCATAGCAAAACTAACCGATCTAGACTTCTTTGAAGTTCTTTTGGATAAGGTAAAGTTGGCGCTTTGCCATTTTTAATTGTTTCGCACAGTTTGATGATCCCGCTGGCTATTAAGTGCAGCGTCAGTTCGTCTGGTGACAATTCTGGGGTTGTGTAGCTATTAGTCATTGTACTTTCCTGGTATTTTTCCAGAACCCGCTGACAGCTAACATACCGCAGATTGAATAAAAAGTCAAGTAGCGGTTGAGACTTTTTATAAAGCAGTAGATTTTCAATAGCTCTCGCCCTTGATTTGATCGATCGCCAAATCCGCGCCATCTACCTTTATTCCCCCAATCCCCTCCCAGCAATGGTTTCCCTCACAATTCTGGTTCAATTCCAGCCGATCGCAACTGAGCGCGCAATTGCTCTAATTGGTCTTCTGCTTGTTGAGCTCTTTCTTGTTCGCGATCGGCTCTTTCTGCTCCCGATAACAACAGATTCCCTTGACTATCCCACCAGCGCCGCCAAGGTAACTCAACATTTTGATACCTTCCTTGCCAAATTCCCAATTCCACTCCTAACGGTTCAACGGGATAATGCCCGCGCTCATTTGTAGCAACTAATTGATACCTATCTTCGATCAGGTGATAGACTTCAACGCTAGCCTTAGTTACTTCATAAATCCCGTAAAATGCCGGACGGATGACATTTTCATAAATCCAGAATTTACCCGGCTTAGTTTCCTGTTGACCGGAACGCAACAAAGGCGTCCTGTCCCGTTCTTCTGCACCATTGCCCGATACAAATTCTAACACAATTAACGGTGCTACAAATTCTTGCCACATCACATAAGAACGGCGCAATTGACCGTCAATAGTTGGCGGGACATTAGGCACATAAAACCAGTCCGGTGCTTCCGCACCCCGTTCTAGCGGCTCAGTTAATCGCCAATAAATGCCGCTGTCTTGACCGATACAATAGTTACCATCTGGATGAATGCTTTGGAAGACGGGAGTAATTGAATCGGTTAACAGAATGCTTTGGGGATGTTCTTGGAAATTTTTCACAAAAGTGCCGTCGGATTCGGGTAGCTGATTATGGTCTGGCCAGCCTGTAGGGTTGTTTTCTACATCTAGGGTGAATTTCATAATGTTATTTTGATTGGAGGCCTTTTTGAGAGGGAGGGCGATCGCACTTTGAATCTCGATTCTATCTGATGTAAACTGTGTAATTACTCACTCTAGCTCCGCTTCACATCATCCCATTTCAACCAACCGACACGATCGCGATTTCCGCCAGCAGCTTTTAACTCATTTAATGCTTGTTTGGCAATTGGCAAATCTTCTAAATTCTCTAACCATTTGATGAGTGGTTGCCAAGTTTCGACATCTAATACAGCAACTTGTTTGCCTTTTAGATTGAGAAACTCAACTGACTACAATACTTCTAATCCAGGCATTCAGGCTACCTCTATGTTAATGATAGATATAACTTTTGCTCTCCATTCTAATCAATTGGCTTCTCGGTTGCTGCGCCAAACCGTAGGGAAAAAAGGTTGATCGCACCCAGCCACACCCAGCAACCTGAACCGCAGGTGAGGCAATCCCCCTGCAGCCCCCGCTTCTCGACGCGGTACAATAAATGCAATCATACTTAACGCTTATATTGAAAAGGCTACACACAACGCCACAGGAGACAACTGACGCATGGGTAAAGTAGTTGGCATTGACCTCGGAACAACAAACTCAGTAGTAGCCGTCATGGAAGGCGGCAAACCGGTTGTGATTGCCAATGCAGAAGGGATGCGGACAACTCCCTCGGTAGTCGCTTTCACAAAGGAAGGAGAACGCCTTGTGGGACAGATGGCCAGACGCCAAACTGTTCTCAACCCGCAAAACACCTTTTACGCCGTCAAGCGGTACATCGGACGCAAATATACCGAACTGACTCCAGAATCAAAGCGCGTCCCTTACACAACTCGCCGCGACGACAACGGGAACATCAAAATCAAGTGTCCCCGCCTGAAAAAAGATTTTGCCCCAGAGGAAATTTCAGCGATGGTTTTGCGGAAACTAGCCGATGAAGCTAGCCGCTATCTGGGACAAGAGGTGACGGGGGCTGTAATTACTGTTCCCGCTTATTTCAACGACTCGCAGCGACAGGCGACGCGCGATGCGGGACGTATTGCCGGACTTGATGTCAAGCGGATTTTAAATGAGCCGACAGCGGCTTCTTTGGCTTACGGTTTGGAGAGGCGAGAAAGTCAAACTATTTTAGTGTTTGATTTGGGCGGCGGTACTTTTGATGTCTCTATCTTAGACGTGGGAGACGGAGTATTTGAAGTTAAAGCAACTAGCGGCGATACTCAATTGGGTGGCAACGATTTTGACTCCAAAATTGTTGACTGGTTGGCAGAACAATTCTTAGAAAAAGAAGGAATTGATTTGCGGCGCAATCGCCAAGCTCTGCAGCGATTGATCGAAGCGGCAGAAAAAGCCAAGATAGAGCTGTCGGGAGTCGGTGTCACGGAGATTAATTTGCCGTTTATCGATGCGAATGAAGATGGGCCTTTGCATCTGGAAACGCGATTAACTCGCGGTCAATTTGAGGGGCTCTGCACTGATTTGGTGCAGCGGTTGCGGCGGCCGGTCAAACAAGCTTTGGCTGATGCAAGTTTGAGTCCTTCTCGCATTGATGAGGTTGTGTTGGTCGGCGGTTCGACTCGCATTCCTTTGGTGCAGGAAGTGGTTCGCAGTTTGATCGATCGAGAACCCAATCAAAATGTCAATCCCGATGAAGTTGTGGCGGTGGGTGCGGCAATTCAAGCGGGGATTTTGGGTGGCGATGTCCGCGATGTGCTGCTGTTGGATGTGACGCCGCTGTCGCTGGGTTTGGAAACGATCGGCGGGGTGATGAAAAAACTGATTCCGAGGAATACTACTATTCCCGTCAGGCGATCGGACATTTTTTCGACTGCTGAAAACAACCAAACTGTGGTAGAAATTCACGTAATCCAAGGGGAACGGGAATTAGGCAGAGATAATAAGTCTTTGGGACGGTTTAAACTAACTGGAATTCCGCCGGCACCGCGAGGGATTCCGCAAGTACAAGTAGCTTTTGATATTGATGCTAACGGGATGCTGTTGGTGACTGCTTTGGACAAAACTACCGGCAGGGAACAAAGCATTACTGTGCAAGGTGCTTCGACGCTGACTCAGCAGGAAGTGAATCAAATGATTCGCGATGCGGAACAGTTTGCTCAAGCTGATAAGTTGCAGCGGGAAAAGGTGGAAAAACGCAATCGCGCTGAAGCTTTAGCTTATCAAGCCGAGCGGCAGTTGCGAGAAGTTGCGCTCGATCGCGGAATGCAGTTTGCTCAAAGAAGCCGCCAGCGAATTGAAACTTTAATTCGGGAATTGCGAGACAGTTTGGAACGCAATGATGAGCGGGGAGTTGACCAAGTTGGTTCGGATTTGCAGGATGCTCTTTACGATTTGAGCCGGGAAGTTTCCGCGTTTGCTGATGATGACGATGATGATGATTTCTTTGAGTCTGTGAAGCGGACTTTTACGGGCGACGGTACCAAGCGGCGCAGCGATGACAGCAGCTATTATACCAATGCTAAACCGTACAGGCGATCGACTGTCGATCCAATTCCCGATCGTCCATACGATCGTATGGGCGATCGCATGGGCGATCGTATGAACGATCGCATGGGCGATCGCATGGGCGATCGTAGAAGCAGTGCTAATCGCCCCACTCGGCCTTATCAAAATCAAAGCGACGATTGGGATGATGACGACGATTGGTTGTAATTAGTGGTTAGTCATTAGTCCCTAGTCATTAGTCCCTAGTTTGAAGCAGGGAAGCAGCATGACTAATGACTAATGACTAATAATTAATAACTAATGACTAATAACTAATGACTAATGACTAACTATGCAGAATTTTCGCAATTACTATCTAATTTTGGGAGTGCCCAAAGATGCCACGGCTGATGAGATAAAAAAAGCCTATCGACGGTTAGCCAGACAGTTGCACCCTGATGTAAATCCGGGGGACAAATCTGCTGAAGATAGGTTTAAGGATATTAATGAAGCTTATGATATTCTTTCCGATCTCGACAAGCGCGCTCAATACGATCAGTTTAGTAAATTCTGGAAACAAAAGGGATTTCAAGGAAAGCAAGGGGTGCGACTTCCCAATTTCAAAACTTGGGGAAACAGTAAAACTACCCGCAAAAAACCGGCCGAAGATGTCGATTTTAGTGATTACTCGGATTTTAATAAATTTCTCGATCAAGTGCTCGGAAGACGCCGGGAAGTGAGGATGGCGACAGCGAATGATGCACCGGGAGTAGCCTCCTCTGAACCGTGGAGCACGGCTTCTAAGAAAACGAGTTATGTTGCTAATTCTCGCCCACCTAGAAGGGATTTCGACGATCGCGAAATGCGACGAGAAACAGTCGATCGCGAAATGCGACGGGAGATAGTCGATCGCGAAATCAGAAGGGATATAGTCGATCGCGAAATGCGACGGGAAATTAGGGAAACAGTCGATCGCGAAACCAGAAGAGACATTGAGGCCAGGCTAACTCTGCCTTTGGAAAGGGCTTATTCGGGTGGTACTGAGCGAATTCGTCTGGAAGATGGGCGAGCGATCGAGGTGAATCTGCCTCCTGCTATGGTATCAGGCCAGCGGATTCGCTTGCGAAATCAAGGTATGGGCGGCGGGGATTTATATTTGAAAATCACGGTTTCTCCCCATCCATTTTTTCGATTGGAAATGTCGGATATTTGCTGCGAATTGCCACTGACTCCCAGCGAAGCGGTGTTGGGTGGAGATATTGAAGTACCGACGCTGGATGGCCTGGTAAAGATGAAATTGCCGCCGGGAGTAACGTCTGGAAAGCGGTTGCGGCTGGCTAACAAGGGCTATCCGACGGGAAATGGCGATCGGGGCGATCAATTGGTAGAAATTCAGGTGTTAATTCCCAAAGAAATTAGCGAGGAGGAACGGGAATTATACGAAAAGTTGCGGGAGGTTGAGTCTTTTAAACCGCGTCAAGATTTATCTGTTTAATGTAGAGTACGCAATGCGCCCGTTTAATTTTGTAGGGGCGCAATGATACGCGCCTTACTACTCACTGTGTACGAAAAATTAGGAGATGCTTGGCTAAATTTTACTGACATATTACATTTAGCCACTTGGCTGTAAATAGATGATATCAAATCCGTTGGCATCGCAATTATTCATCTCTGGTTGCTATTCCTCAGCGCCCTCTGCATTAAGAGCGGTTTAATCCTTCCGAAACAACAATAAACGATAGGATTTGTCGCCCGAATAGCCGATCGCACTTTTAGCAATCCTGGATCGCATAAGTAAAATTACTGTTGTGATTATTCCTGAACTAGCAGAGAATTAACAATAAGGTAATTTTTCCACAATCAGGAGCAGTCTGCCGCAATGACTCAAATGCCCCCTCAATGCAACAATCTGCAAGAGCAAGTTGACTCCTTACTGCAACTGCTGCGTCAGGAATCGTCTTTGCGACAACAAGATATCACGGCGGTACAAGCTTCTCTGAAAAAGGCAATTTCTCCTGAGTTTGAAATTGTGTTTGCTGGCGCTTTCAGTGCGGGAAAATCTATGTTAATTAATGCTTTGTTGGAGCGGGAATTGCTCTACAGTGCAGAAGGACACGCGACAGGTACGGAATGTTATATCGCTTTTGCCGAGCCGGAAAAAGAGCGCGTTGTTCTCACTTTCTTGAGCGAGTTTGAGATTAGCCAGCAAGCTTCTGTGCTTTGCCATCAGTTAGGTTTAGCTACTGAACTTAATATTAATCAAACAGATGTAGTGTCGCTGTTGTCTCAGGGATGTAACATAATTATTGAAACCGAAGGTGGCGAAAATAAATCCGAGGTAGCCAAAAAAGCTAAGGCTTTGATGCTGCTGTTAGAAGGTTTTGAGGCAAATCGCGATCGCATCCAAACTCTCGAAAACGCTACCTACTCGATGGAACAGTTTAACTTTTCCAATCTCAAGGAAGCTGCTAGTTATGCCCGTCGCGGTAGTAACAGTGCTGTACTCAAGCGAGTTGAATATTACTGTTATCATCCGCTGCTGCAAGATGGCAATATTATTATCGATACGCCGGGAATTGATGCGCCGGTGCAGCGGGATGCAGAATTGACTTATGATAAGATTGAAAGCCCCGATACTTCCGCAGTTGTCTGCGTTTTGAAAGCAGCTTCGTCAGGGGAAATGACGACGGAAGAAACCGAGTTGATGGAAAAAACACGGGGAAATCCGGGAATTCGCGATCGACTGTTTTACATTTTCAACCGCATTGACGAAACTTGGTACAACACGCAACTGCGGCAGCGGTTAGAAAATCTGATTAATTCCGACTTTCGCGATACTGCCAGAGTTTACAAAACTAGCGGATTGTTGGGATTTTACGGGAGTTTGATTCGAGGGACAACAGGGCGCGATCGCTTTGGTTTAAATACAATCTTTGCCACCAGTCAAGAGCGAGTTTTTGGAGACGATAAATTAGATTCAGAGTTTCTCGCTAATAGTGAAGAAACTCCGCAATTTGTTAGTGAATTTAATCGCTACTGTGCGAATTCCGGCAAGCTATCTCCGAGCAAATTTCGCATTTCAGTTAACAGCTACGAAACACCCAATGAAAACTACGTGCGGATTCTTGCAGAGCAAGGACAACCATTAATTGGTCAATTAATTCAAGATAGCGGGATAGAAGATTTTCGCACAGCCATCACCCGTTACCTCACAGAAGAAAAACGCCCGCAACTGTTCAAAAATTTAGCTGACGACTTAGAAGACTTGTGCATTCAACTGCGGAAACATTACCAAACAATTCAGCGGAATTTGGACAGCCAGCCCCGCGAAATTGAAGCGATGAAAGCACAGGAACTTTTGCGACTAAATCAAGAGTTGCAGCAAGTCGGACAGGATTTTCGGGAACATATCGCCGAAGAAGTCAATGAAATGATTATGAACAGATGCGATATTTTCGATATAGACTTTCGGCAACTGCAATCTCGGATGATCCGCCGCTTGGATGAATTGTTAGACGGATTTTCTGTTGAGGCGGCTTACGGACGTACTTTGCGGAATCATCCCCGCAATGCCACAGCACCTTTAATTGCTGTTTTAGTTGAAGCACTTTATTATTTAGCGAATCAGTTGGAAGATATTTTAGTAGAGGCTACTAAGTCACTGGTTGATAATTATTTCCAGTATTTGAAAGATAGCGTTCGCAAGTCGGAATACTATCGATTACTCTATCGGCTGTTGGGGAATGATGGGGGAATTGAACAGCAGTTAGAGGAGTTATCAAAGCGGGTTTCTGATGCTTTGGTAAATGCGGCGGGCGTTGAGTGCGATCGCTACGTGCGAGAAAGTCCCCGTTTTTACGACGAAGGCACATTTTCAATTTATCAATTCCGGGAAACTTTGCAGCAAACTTCTCAAGGTTTCGACTGCGAAAATATGGTGGACGCCCAACCTGCAATTCGGCAATTATTGCGGCTAGATTTTGAGCCGAAAGTATCTAGAACTATTCGGCAAACTTTCCGCCAAACTGTCAACCAAACCCTGAAAGAGCATTTGTTGCCGCTGGCCCAAAAGCAAGCTGATGATATTTTGCAGAAATACAGTCAAGCCCGCGATTATTTGGAGCAAACTTTGGCACAGGAAGCGGAGGAGAAAATTGCCCGCAACCAGCGGCTGCAAGCTGAGAATGAAGAAAAGATCAAAGAGTACGATCGGGCGGTTTCTGGGATTAATAGTTGTTTGCAGGCGATGAAGTTGCACGAGCATTTGTTGCCTGTAATTGGACAAAATGATAGCGTTTCGGTGGATGGTGAATGATTGCAATTTTGGCGATCGGAAATCGGCGAATATAATTCGTGGCTACAGAGACAAAACCCGCCGACGAGGCTTGAAGACATTCTTAGTACGCGGAAGCGGACATCGTTTGTATAGCCACCAATTCTATTCGCCGGGATTATTGCTAAAAGAGAGACACTACTCTAAAATAGTTAGGATGACAGTTTCAAAAAAGTAGAGATTAATATGGAAGATAAATTTGATTTTCACAACTGCGGTAATGAGGATGCTTTATCTTTCGGTAACGCAATGCTTAAAGTAGAAAAACTCAAGGAAACAGTAAATGGAGTTTTGCCTGAATATGGGTTAGGAGAGAGACTCACTCACTTATTGAATCAACAAAAACTCTACATTTATGTAGGTTTAAATAATGACCAACAACCTAATGCTTATGAGAACTGGTTTGGTCAAGGTATAGATTGTGAAATTCTCAGAGTGGGTGCTCAGGGCTGGAAGAAAGGAAAGATGAAGCTCAAACTCAATGTCACTATAGAGTTTTGCCCCGACGAACCAGAATTTGAAGAAACACCAGAAAACAACGAGTCAGAAACTAGCAAACCAGAATCTCCCCTTGACGATTTGCGTCGCCAACTTCTCAATCAAGAAAACTCACCCAGCTAATCCATCAAACATCCGCGTTAATTCGCGTTCATCTGCGGTTAAAAATCATCATGTCTAAAACCCCCAGAATCCCCATTCCCCCCGAAGTCAGAAAATACGTATTCGATCGCAATAAATACCAGTGCCAAAGCTGCGGCCAAACCAAATTAGAAACCCAACTGACGATCGATCATATCATCCCCCTAGCGCGCGGCGGCAGCAACGACATCAGCAACTTGCAAACCCTCTGCGGCACCTGCAACCAAAAGAAAACCGACAAACTAGACCCGCGCTTTCGCCGTCACTTTGACCTTTGATATTTAACAGTATAATAAAATCAGCAATTTAAGATTGAAATTGCTAACCTCTGTTCGATCGCACTTTTAATCCCTAGCTTGGATAACTGCAATGCTGACAAAAACAGTAGACGTGCAAGAAGCACAGACAAATTTAAAAGAGTTATTATCTCTAGCACTTAAAGGCATAGAGGTTGTTCTCACAGAAGGTGGCATTCCCCTTGTCCGTTTAGCGCCGATCGCATCCCCAACTAAGCAGCGTACAGCAGGATTGCACGCAGGAGCAATCTGGACAAGTAATGATTTTGATGAACCGTTACCAGACGAATTTTGGACAGGGAATGTATGAAATTACTGCTGGATACTCATACCTTCATATTGTACTTTTACCTTTAATATCACGCCTCAAATCATTCATAACATCCGCGTTAATCAGCGTTAATCGGCGGTTAAAAACTCCTACCATCGATAATACCGATAAGGATCGTCCCCATTCTCAAAATCCGTTCTGTAATCCCAGTGATAAAACTCCCGACTCGCACCGTTAAACACAGATTCATCCGCCTTAAAACTCGCCCCTAAATTAGCCAAAATCTGAGCATTTGCCCGGGTTTGCCGCCAGCGAGTAAAACGCAAATAAGTCTTAGTATCAGCATTCAAACTGTCCGGTTCAATCTGAGAAAAAATCGCCACACCCTTGCCAACTTTTACCCGACTTAACAAACCGTCAGCGCCGACTTCTCCCCCAGACTTAATCAACCAAGTATCATAAAAAGAGCGCGATCGCAAATCTGAAGCACTAACCCCCTTCACCTCATCCCAACTCGGAACCGCCAGCGAACCCCCAAAATCCTGCGCTTGCTGCAAACCCACGCCCAATCCCGCAACAGGCAGTTGACGTGGCAAGAAAAACGCCTTCCCACCAGCATTCAAATAACCGCGCAAATCTGCATCTTTCAGATTCGCTTCTCTCCCCACAATGACCAAACCAACATCATTAGAAAGGGAACTAGCGCGCTGATAAATTACCCCCAAACTGTCCAACTTTTGGGCATCTTCATCTCCCCCAATTAAAACCACTTTATCCGGCTTTCCAAGTACCGTAGAATTCCTGCCGTAACTCACAATTTTTTGCACTAACTGCGCCGCCCCAGCATCTACAGAATAATGGTCTTCCAAATCCAACTCGTTTAAAATCAGCCGCCCTTTTCCGTAATCCAATTCCATCAGCGGCGAATAAGCTAAATCAAACTCAGATTCCAAAATTGGGCGCCAACCGCTGCGGTGCGGTTTTTCAATAGAAGCGCTACTGACACCGCCACGATTTCCCCAACGCCAGCCGTACCAAGGTTTATTTGCCGGACTCAAATTAGGGCCTGTTTGGATTGTATTTGGATAAGCTTCAAGCAGCGTGCTTTCCCCCGCCCAATCCCGCAAATCTTCACTGTCTAAACCGCTAATTGCGGGATGGTTGCTGTCAACTGGATAAGCGCGGCGGCTGACGTGGGCAGCAACCCGGAAACCTGTATTTTTCAGCCAGTCCCTGCGCTGAGGAAACACCATTACTTTGCCGCCGTTTCGTACAAAACTTTCTAAACTTCCCGGCAAATTTTCCCCGCTAGAAAATGCTTCCCTACCTATAATTAATAGCGATGAAACTTGCGAACCATTCCACGGTACAAGCGGATGACCTAACTGTTTTAACATTGCCGATGTTTTGCCCCCTGGATCGAAGATTGTCAGCGTATCCTTGCTTTTGGCTTGCTTGGCAAAAACCCGGAAAGCAAATGTATCAGAATGCGATCGCTCGCCCACCCGTGCGGTCAAGCGAATTTCGCCGTCAGCCTTGCTAGAAATGGTATTTGGCAATTTTACGTCTATTGGGAAAAACAGGGTTCCTGCCGGAGCAATTTTCCCTTTTCCATCGCCTTGTTTTACCTCTTTCCCCCCCACCAAAACCCGCCAATTAAACGAAAATTCTTGTGGCGCCCGCGTATCGTTAATTAACACTACTTGCTTTGCCAGTTTTCCGCCCACAAACAAATTGTGATCTTTCGCAGTAAAAACCGGGCTCGCACCAGCAATCCAAGCCAAAGTCGAGCTATTATTCTTCATAATTGCCTCGCCCCCAGGATGAACAGTGTAAGCTTCGGGCTGCAAATAATTCAAACGATGATTCGAGACTTGCTTCAAATAAACTCCGCGGCGACCAGGTTGAAATCCCCCAATATCCACCTTTTTTCTGCCAGCCTCGGAAATTTCCCAACCGTGTCCGTCATTCCAAGGAACCATCCCCCCAGACATTCCAAAAGTCCGCCAACTTCGCCAAGTATTTGTACTGAATAACTGCTGCAACTTTTGAAAAGCTGGTGCAAAATCTAACTCTTTTTTACCATGCCAGCTTTGATACTCCTGACCCTTGACAAATTGCTCGCGAATTTTAGCTTTATAAGTGGCAGTTTCCAACTCGTAAGCCTGCTTGCCCAAATAAATTGCTGCAAATTCAGTCATCCAAGGTTCGCTGACAATTACCTGACCAAAACCTTTGCGGTTCCGCATCATCGTTGCGTGCAGAGGAGTCCCAAACTCGACTGCCATGTAGGGCATTTCCCCGGTTTTGGTCCACTCAGAAATCCACTCTTCCCGTTCTTGCAAGGGAATCATATTTAAATAAGTATTCACCCCATAAACATCGCCGAAGTTGGCGCCGTGGTGTACCATCACAGGTCTGGTTGGGTCTGCAGATTTAATCGCAGCTAAAGCGTCATTTCCTGGGGGAGTGTTGGCCCGCACACGCTCGTTTTCCGACGGACTGATAGTTCCTTCTATTTTTATTTTGCCGATGCGACGGGGATTTAGGTCGTCAGCGTTGGCGAAAAAATTAGGACTTGTCGCCCACATTAATACTGATGGATGATTGCGGTAGCGGCGCAGTTCTGTCACCATTAGGGCTTTCCAGCGGTCGTTCCACTGGCGGTTCTTCCACCTGCCGTTCCAAGCCAGAGGAGTAATGTCTAAAGCGGGAGCCATAATTGGAAAACCTTTGAGGTCTGCTCTTTCGGAAAATAACTCTCGGAAGTTCCATCTACCCCGTTCGTCGTGATTCCAAGGCCACATTTCTGTTATGTTAAAACCGGCTTTTACATAGCTGTCAATTAGTCTGTCAGAAACTTCTACTGTCCCGCCTTCCCAAGAATCGGAGTGCATATTTGGTCGCAGCCGCAATTCGGTTCCGTTTAAGAAAAATTTGCGCCCTTCTATCCAAAATTCGCGGAAGCCAAAAGGTTGGTCGTATTGCGTGTTAACGCCGCTGCCTTTTACTTCTAATTTCAGGGTGTAGAGGTTTGGTTTGCCGACATCCCAAAGACGGGGATTTGGCCAATTCCACTGGACTTGTACGGTTTGAATTGGTTTAGCTTGAACCTGGGCAGTTCCGGTAAATTTTTGTTCTACTTTGCCTTTTTCGTCGAGCATTTGCGCGATTAGTTCAACTTGACCTTTTTGGGCAACGTCTTTGAGTTCTACATCTAATTTAATTTGCTTTTGTCTGGTGGAAGTTTGGACGAATAAATCGCTAATTAGCGGGCCTGGGGGAACGCTGAAAACCCGCACTTCGCCGATGATTCCCCGCGATTGCAAGTTGGATTTTTCTCTGTAGATTTCTGTGGAGTCCATGATGACGGCTTTTTCCTTTTCGTCGGATACTGCCACGACTAAAATAGATAGGGTGTTTTGACCTGGTTTTGCTGTTTTAGTAATTTCAATAGTGCCGTAGGGCGATGCGATTTGACCGCAGTTAATGCCGTTGACAAAGATGACTGCATCGGTGCTGACTCTGGCTAAGTCGATAAAGATTCGACGGTTTGTCCAGTCGCGGGGAATGTCTATATTTCTCTGATACCAAGCTTTTGATAGTTGTTTACTGTTGAAGTTTTCCCAATCTTTGCCCCTGCCACGAGTGATGATTCCGGGTACGGATTGGTTTGTTTCTTGTTGCCAGTCTCCGGGCACCGAGATGGAACCCCAACTTGGGGAGAGGGGAGGGGTTTGGGGGTTGCCAACTGCGGGAACAAATTGCCAAGTTCCGTTAAGATAAATTTGGTCGCGTTTGTTGTCGATCGCCCCGACGGCCGCGATAGTAAGATTGGGGAAGCCGATCGATATCGCTGAGTTGCTGGCTGAGTAGGGATTTTGCAGCGCATAACCGATGAATCCAAAAAGGGTGGCGGCTGCGAAAAATAATCCGATAATTTTTGCCAGCTTGTAATTCACTTTAAATTGCTCCCAAAAATTAGATGCTCCAATTTGTCCCTTAATCTATGATAGCAGTTGCTCCAGCACCAATCCCGCAGCCAATCTGTCTCTGGGAAGATGGCATCCTGCCGACAAATGTGGTTTCGTAAAAAAAAATAGATACTTAGTTTTAAGTTAGTTTTCACAGGGTTGTTTCATCGACATAAGCAATAGCGCGATCGCGCCATGGCTACAGGTCAACAAAAATGAGTCGCTTTCAGGTCTGGCCCTTACCCATTAAATCTTACAGCATTGCTACATTTAGCGCCGGCATGGCATTACTGCTGACCACTATGTTACTGTTGGCACTCACGGCAACTCCTACAATCTTCTTACTTTTTGGGGCTGCAATGGTTAGCGCTTGGTATGCTGGCTTAAAGTCCACAGAAAAAAAACTAGAAATAGAACGTAAGATTATTTCAAAAGCAATTGAGACGACGGCTTGCTTGATTGTAGTTCTCGACAGCCAAGGACGGATTGTCCGGTTTAACCAAGCTTGCGAAAAAACTACAGGCTACTCGACAGCAGAAGTGGTCAATAAATATGTTTGGGATTTGTTCTTAATTCCCGAAGAAATAGAGCCAGTTAAAACCGTTTTTGCCAAGCTCAAGGTCGAAAATTTTCACAGCGAATATCAAAACTATTGGCGCACTAAAAATGGGGATAAGCGCTTAATTTCTTGGTCGAATACTGTGACGACCGATGGCAAGGGTTTGGTAGAATATGTGATAGGAACGGGGATCGATATTACTGACCGCAAAGCAGCAGAAATAGCCCTGACCTTATCCTACACTAAGCTAGAAAGCCGCGTCAAACAGCGAACAGCAGAACTGACAGTAGCTAAAGAAGCACTGCAAGCTCAAGAAGAACGATTTCGCTGTTTAAGTTCCTGTTCGCCAGTCGGCATCTTTATGGCAGATTTTGAGGGGCGTTACACCTATGCAAACCCTCGCTGTCAGGCTATTTGTGGCTTAAGTTTGACAGAACTTTTAGGAGAAGGTTGGGAAAATTGCATTCACCCGGAAGACTCCGATCGCGTATTGGTTCGATGGCTGGATTATACTCGGCAAGGTGGGGAATATGCGATCGAGTATCGCCTGCAAACACCAGAGGGAATTGTTCGCTGGATTAACGTTTGTTCGTCGCCGATGTTCTCCGACTCCGGCGAACTCATCGGGTACGTGGGCACGGTGAGAGATGTCACCGAAAGACAACAAGCGCAAGCAGCTTTGGCTAGCAGCGAACAGCAACTGAGAACGCTGCTAGAAAATACGCCAGACGTGATTATCCGCACCGACAAAGAACTACGTTATATTTATGTCAATAAAGCAGTTGAAAGAAGCCAAGGAAAACCGCTTTCATTCTTCCTGGGTAAAACCAGTCAAGAAATAGGAGTGCCGCCGGAACAGTGCCTGATGTGGGACGAAACCCTGCGTAAAGTGTTAGAAAGTGGTCGAGAAGAAATTATCGAATTTCAGGCCTATTCAACCAACGGCATCCGAAGTTATCAATCCCGCGTAGTTCCAGAATTGGACAAAGACGGCGTAACAGAATCAGCCTTAATTGTCGCCCGCGATATTACAGAAATAAAACTTGCAGAAACTCAAAGATTGCAGTTAACAATCGAGCAAACAGCGAGGGAACAAGCGGAAATAGAACAGCAGCGATCGGCATTTTTAGCAGAAGTCAGCAAAATGCTGGCTGATGCGTTTGACGGGGAAACCGCGCTGCAAAAGGTAGCAGAATTAGCAATAAATTCGATCGCCGACGGGTGCTGCATTCATTTGACCGAAACCGACTCAAAAGTGCGCCAAGTCGCGGCAGCCCACGCAGAAGCCTCTATAGTTGATAGTCTGAATAACTTGAGAATCCGCAGTTTGATCGCCGAAAATGCTGTTAACGGCTATCCCCTGGTAATCCGCAGCGGAAAATCCGAACTAATTGCCGAAGTGGATGAAGAAATTTTAGCAGCAGGAGCCGAAAAT
This sequence comes from Microcoleus sp. LAD1_D3, assembly GCF_036702135.1. Lineage (NCBI taxonomy): Bacteria > Bacillati > Cyanobacteriota > Cyanophyceae > Oscillatoriales > Microcoleaceae > Microcoleus > Microcoleus sp. LAD1_D3. Next base: position 58,835 of record NZ_JAUBSB010000028.1, read on the forward strand.
GCAGCAGAAATGGAAATATTGCGATCGCTCAATATCGGATCTCACGCTTGCGTACCACTGAAGGCCCGCGGGCGGGTAATGGGTTCCATCACTTGCTTTACCTCGAAGTTGGGCCGCCGCTACAGTACAGAAGACATGGCAATGCTAGAAGATTTAGCATACCGCGTGGCGATCGCCCTCGACAACGCCAGACTTTACGATGAAGCGCAGCAAGCACTATCTCAAACATCGCAATCCTTCGCCTTAATTGACTCGCTATTAGAAGCATCTCCCCTAGCGATTTGCTTTCTTGATCGCGAAATGCGCTTCATCCGTATCAATCAAGTATTAGCAGAACTCCACGGTTTGCCGGCCGAACACCATCTCGGCCAAGACTTTCGCCAATTGTTGCCAGAATGCGCCGCCAAATTTGCACCCATAATTCAGCAAGTTTTAGAAACCGGTCAGCCTGTTTTAAACTTAGAAATGAGCGGCGAACCTGATGGGAAACCGGGATATTTCGGTTACTGGCTCGCCAACTACTACCCAGTGAAAAATGAAAGGGAAGAAATAATCGGAGTCGGCCTAATTATCACAGATATTACCGTAGCCAAACAAACAGAATTAGCATTGCGGGAAAGCGAAATGCGCTTCCGCAGCGTGGTAGAATCTAACATGATCGGCATCGGTTTCTGGGATGTCAGCGGCGAAGTTACGGACGCTAACGACGCCTTGCTGGAAATGATCGGATATACAAGGGAAGACTTAGTTTCAAGACAGATCCGCTGGCTCGAACTCACCGCGCCGGAATATCTAGAACTCGATCGCATCGCCGTCGCGCAAGTCGAAGCATCAGGAAGTTGCGCGCCTTTTGAAAAAGAATACCTCCGCAAAGACGGCACGCGCTTCCCAGTTTTAGTGGGCGGCGGCAACTTCCAAGGATGCAAAGACAAAGGAGCATTCTTCGTACTAGATATCACCGATCGCAAACAAGCCCAAAATCAACTTCGAGAAAACGAAATACGCATTCGCCGCCAACTAGCAGAACTCGACTTAGTTTACAACACCACACCGGTCGGGCTGTGCTTTGTCGATACCAATTTGCGCTACATCCGCATCAACGAATGCCTCGCTGCCATCAACGGCCGATCGATCGCAGATCACCTCGGGCGCACCGTTAGAGAAGCAATTCCCGAAATGGCCGATATGGTAGAGCGGATTTACCGCCAAGTGCTGGCGACGCAAACCCCCGTGCTCGACTTGGAAATTAAGGCCGAAACCAAGCAACAGCCGGGAGTTTTGCGGGATTGGCAAATCAGCTTTTACCCCGTGATCGATGAATCGGGAACGCTGTTGGGAGTCAGCACCGTGGTTGCCGAAATCACCGATCGCAACCAAGCAAAACGGGTAATGCAGCAAAGCGAAGCCATATTCCGGCGGCTGTTCGAGTCAAATATTTTTGGAGTCGCGATCGGCGATTTTAGCGGCCGCATCGCCTACGCCAACCAATCCCTGCTCAACATGGTCGGCTACACCCGCTCAGACTTGCTCTCAGGTCAAATGCGGTGGGACAGAATGACCCCCCCCGAATACCTCCACCTCGACGCCTTAGCGGCGCAAGAACTGCGGGCTAAGGGAGTCGCAACTCCTTTCAAGAAAGAGTATATCCGCAAAGATGGCAGCCGCGTGCCGCTTCTGATGGGCGGGACGACTCTGAACCCGGACGATCGCGAACCAGAGACGATCGTCGCATTTTACATCGACTTAACCGAGATCTCGCGGGTGGAAGCAGAACTCAAAAACAATCAAGAACGGCTGCAAATCGCTCAGCAAGCAGGCAAAATCGGAACTTTTGAATTGAACATCCAAACCTGCGAGGTCGCCTGTACGCCGGAGTTAGAGGTTTTGTACGGGCTGCCTGTCGGCAGTTTAGACAGCTATCAAAGTTGGGCCCAAAGGGTGCATCCAGACGATCGCGCTGTTACCGAAAAGCAGGTGCAGGCTGCGGTGGCGTCCGGGGAGGAATTAAACATTGAGTTCCGCATCTGCCGCCCGGACAAAAGCGTGGGCTGGATTGCTTGCAGGGCTAAGGTGTTTCCCGACGATCGCGGTTTGCCTTGGCGGATGATCGGGGTGAACGTCGATATCAGCGATCGCAAACAAGCAGAAGCAGCGCGATCGCACATCAATCAAACTTTAGAAGCCTTGATTCAGGCTTGTCCTCTGTCAATTACCGTTTTCAGTGCCGAGGACGGCACTGTGAAAATGTGGAACCCAGCCGCCGAAAGGATTTTTGGCTGGCCCGAATCAGAGGCGGTAGGTCAATTTGTGCCCAGCATTCCCCCAGACAAGCGGGAGGAATTCATGGCGAACTTGGAAGGAATTCGCGAAGGAAACCCGCTCGCCGGAATGGAAACCCAGCGCCAAAGGAAAGACGGCACTTCGATCGACCTCGCTGTGTGGGCAACTCCAGTCCGCGACAGCAACGGCAACATCAACTGTATGTCGATCGTCGCCGACATCAGCGATCGCAAGCAAATCGAAGCACAACGCGCTCAGTTGCTCGATCGCGAACAAGCCGCGCGCGCCCAAGCAGAAGCCATCAACGGCCTGAAAGACGAGTTTCTAGCCACTCTTTCCCACGAACTCCGCACGCCTATAAATGTGATTTTGGGGTGGGCGCAGAGGCTGCGCGGCCTCCCGTACACGGAAGATGATTTAGCTTGCGGTTTGGAGGCGATCGAGCGTCAGTCGAGGGTGCAGGTGCAGCTAGTGGAAGATTTGCTCGACGTTTCCCGGATTATTCAAGGCAAGCTGGATCTGAAACCCGGCTGGTTGATCCTGAGAAAGACGATCGAGGTTGCTCTGAATTCAGTTCGTTTCGCCGCCGAGGCCAAGTCTGTCAACGTTTCCTCAGAATTTGACCCCGCAGTCGGCTTGATGTGGGGCGACGCCCAGAGGTTGCAGCAGATAGTGTCGAATTTGCTGACTAACGCCGTGAAATTTACGCCTTCGGGGGGAACTGTGGAAGTGCGGTTGTCTGCGCTAGCTGTTAACGATTCCCCATACTTCAGCTATCCTCAGCACGAGTTCCCACTTCCCAATTGCGTGCAAATTACTGTCAGCGATACCGGAAAGGGCATTTCCAAAGAGTTTCTACCCTACGTGTTCGATCGCTTCCGACAAGCAGACGGCTCGCTTACTAGGGATGACAGCGGTTTGGGACTGGGATTGGCGATTGTCCGGCACTTGGTGGAACTCCACGGCGGCACAGTGACTGCGGAAAGTCCGGGTAAAAACAAGGGTGCGACATTTACAGTGAAACTGCCACTCAAGAAGCAGCGTCGGAGTAAGCAGCGGCAGTTGACGGAGGAAAGCAAATTCCCTCAAATCCGTCCCGGTATTTTGGCTGGCTTAAAGGTGTTGGTAGTTGACGACGAACCCGACAACCGCCAGTTTTTGATTGTTGCGGTTGAACAGTTGGGGGCGACGGCGACTGCGGCTGCTTCGGCTGCGGAGGCGATCGACATTTTACAGCAGTCGCCACCGGATATTTTAGTCAGCGATATCGGTATGCCCGTTGAGGACGGCTACTCGCTGATCCGCAAAGTGCGATCGTCCGCATCCGACAAAATCAAGCGCTTGCCGGCTGTGGCGCTGACAGCTTATGCTAGCGAACAAGACCGCGATCGGGCGATCGCCGCCGGTTACAACGAACACTTAACAAAGCCGATCGAAACCGCTCTATTCGCCGCCGTTTTAGCCAAGTTAAAAAATTTGCATTAGGGCGATCGGGTTCGATGAACGCACAAATCCTATCATTTCCGTTTGAAGAGGATTTGTATGATGTTAAATCTTGTAGGGGCGGGTTCACCAATAATAATTGCCCATAATCAAAAATATAATAAACCCGCCCCCGCTGGCGACAATTCCCATGCTACCTGAGATGTTGCACCAATGTCAATAAGGGGTTTTTGGGTGGGTTGGGGCGGGTTTATTTAACCTGTCTGCAACTTTTAAGGCTATTGGTGAACCCGTCCCTACAGGTTCCACACGAATGGTGCAACATCTCAGATGATACCGGACATAATATAACGTCTACATTTTGGCTGGTGAAACTATCGAAATAGAGATTTATCCTAACGGGCAATGGAGATACTCTGATGAACACACCTAATTTTCAAACTATGAGCAGAAAGGAATTGCGAGCTTACGTACTTGCTCACCGAGAAGATAATGAGGCTTTCTATGCTTTTGTCGATCGGCTGCATGAATCTGTAGCCGTAACAGAGGCAGCAGTTGTTAAATGGTTGCACTTCCAGCACCAGAATCAAACTATTAATAAACTTTCCGAAAGCTACTCTAGCTTGACTTTGACAGATTCAGAGGCAAATCAAACAGAAGTTAAAATTCAAAATATGGGCAGTTCTCTGCCCACCAATAAGCCATTTATAGAGCTTTTAATTAACGACACGATCGCCGAGAGACACAAAGAAATTAGAAAAGTTATCACAGTTTTTGTAAGTAAAAATGAATCAAATGCCAAACAGCTAGAAACAGAACTGACAGAAGCAAATTTTGACAGCAGGGCCCAATCTTCGCTGGTAGTTGGCTATATTGAACCCGGAGGAACATTTCAGAGCCTGTAGGGCGCGCCAATTGCCGGGGGTAAAGGCAGACTATAGCAGTTAAAATTCGATTATCAGCGCAATTGGTTCACACCCATGCCCATTTATCCCCTCAACCGCCCAGTCGCCAAACTTTTCAGCAAGCTTCCCCTGCGAGGGGTTCTGATTGTTGCGTTTGTTTTGCAAACAGTCAGCGCCGTCGGGCTAGTGGGCTTTCTTTCTTTCAAAAGTGGTCAGGAATCAGTCGAGGATGTAGCGCATCAGTTAATCGAACAAGTAGGAGAGCGAATTAGCGATCGCCTCACCGATAATAATGGACTGTCGGCAATCAATACCTTTCTGGCTAGGCTGCACTTCTCGGCATCGGGACAAACTTTTATTATGGATCGATCGGGCAATCTGATTGCCACATCCACACTAGAAAAATCCTTGGTGACGCCAGCAAAAAAGCAACCGACGCCATTGCTAGCCACCAGCAGCAAGGATGCCCGAACGCGAGATATTGCTCGACAACTCGCCAACCGATTTGACAACTTTCGCACCCTGCAAACAACCCAGCGATTTACCCTGGGGAGCAAGGGCGATGGCGTCCCGCCGCGCAAGCTACGGCAGTTTGTCCGCGTCACTCCCTATCGAGATGTCCGTGGCTTGGATTGGTTGATTGTGGTGGTGGTGCCAGAGTCTGATTTCATGGCTCCGATTCAAGCAAATACGCGCAATACATTGTGGTTATTGGCCGGTACACTGCCGCTGGCGATCGCGATCGGATTGTTGACTTCCCATTGGGTGACAAAGCCAATTATGCGCTTGAATACCGCCGCCAAAAATGTTGCCAAAGGAAAATGGGATCAACCTTTAGAAATTAAACGCTTGGATGAAGTCGGAGAACTCGCCAATTCCTTCAATCTTATGGCAGCGCAACTGCAACAGGCTTTTGCAGACCAAAAATCTTTAAATGAAGCTTTAGCGCACAGCGAGAGCCAACTCCAGCAATTTATCGAAGCCATACCCGCAGGAGTATCTATCCACGATGCCTCGGGTAAAGTCGTGTACTTCAACGAAACTGCCAAGCATTGGCTCGGCGTAGAAACTATCCCCGATGCGACTTTAGAAGAAGCAGTAGAAGTTTATCAAATGTACCGCCAAAACCAGCCGTATCCAATTGAAGAACTGCCTGCATTCCGAGCACTGCGCGGCGAAACGGTATTCCTTGAAGATATAGAACTTTATCGAGATGGGAAATTTATTCCTTTTGAGGTGCGCGCCACACCCATTTTCGACGAAGGCGGAAACATTATTTATGCCATCATTGCTTTTTCTAACATCGCACAGCGCAAACAATATGAAAAAATATTAACTGACTACAATCGCATTTTAGCAGCCGAAGTTGCCGAACGTACCTGCGCCTTAGCTCGTGCTAGCGAACTATTACAATATGAAATGGCCGATCGCAAATTGCTCGAACAAAAACTTTACACTTCTGCCGAGCAAGTTGTAAAAATATTTGAGTCGATAACCGATGTTGTCTTGATTTTTGACCAGGCAGAAAAAAGCATCCAAATTATACCTACAAAGGGGATTTCTCAATACAACTATCAGACTAATCAGAGCGACTCCATCATCGAACAATTATTTCAAGAGGAAAGCGAGGACATTTATTTCGCTAAAGTTCAACAGGCATTGGAAACCCAACAAACTATTAGTTTTGATTACAGTCTGCGGATTAATAACAAAGAAGTTTGGTTTGCTGCTAAAATTTCGCCGCTGTCGGATAGCTCCGCTGTTTGGGTAGCCCGCGACATTAGCGATCGCCAGTTTGCCGAAGCCCGACTGCTCGAAGCCCAAAAAATTGCCCGTATTGGCAGTTGGGAACACGATATCGCCACAAAAACCACTACTTGGAGCGAGGAACTCTATCGCATTTACGATCTCGATCCGACTCAAAAACCGCTGCCAACCGAACAATTAATCGAGCATTTTCATCCAGAAGATCGATCGCGCTATGTCAAAATGGTTCGCGATCAAGCTATGTCGGGGCAAAGCTTTGAAATTGATCTGCGGCTAATCCGAAGAGATGGCTCGCTCAGTTACATTGAAGTCAGAGGGAAACCGGTTTATGATAAAAAAGGCGAGTTGATCCGTTTGTTCGGCACTGTTTTGGATATTAGCGAGCGCAAACAAGCCGAGTCAGCTTTGCGAGAAAGCGCCCAGGGAGAACAAGCGATCGCGCGCTCGATCGAGCGCATCCGTCAATCCTTAGATATTGACACAATATTCAAAACCACCACCTCTGAACTGCGACAAACCCTAAAATGCGATCGTGTCGGTATCTATCGCTTTAATCCTGATTGGAGCGGGGAATTTGTTGCCGAATCAATGGCTCCCGGCTGGATATCTCTGATGCAACAACCCGACGATAGTAATGTGCCCAACACTCTCGTCGAACACTCTAGCTGTACCGTGAAAACTATGCAAGCCGGCGGTACACCAGTGCTGGATACCTATCTACAAAAAAATCAAGGCGGTATGTACGCTAGAGGCGTTCCTTACCGCATAATTGAAGACATCTACAGCGCTGGGTTGAGTCCTTGTTACATAGAACTGTTAAAACAATTTCAAGCTAGAGCCTACGTTATTTTCCCCATATTTTGTGGCAGTCAACTTTGGGGTTTGCTCGCCAGCTATCAAAATTCTGAACCCCGCACTTGGCGCGAAGCAGAAATCAATATTGGGCTGCAAATTAGCACTCAATTGGGAGTCGCCTTACAACAAGCTCAATTGCTCGAAGCCACTCAACAGCAAGCAGTACAGCTTCAACAAGCCGCCTGGGCCGCAGAAGCCGCCAACCTCGCCAAAAGCACTTTCCTGGCAAATATGAGCCACGAACTCCGCACCCCGCTAAACGCAATTTTAGGCTTCTCCCAATTGATGCAGCGCTCTACCAACCTCACTCGCGAACAACAGGAAAATATCCGTATCATCAACCGCAGCGGAGAACACTTGCTCGCTCTAATCAATCAAATATTAGATTTAGCCAAAATAGAGGCGGGACGCATTACAATCAACCCAACAGACTTTAAATTAAGCAACCTGCTGAACGATTTGGAAGAGATGTTTCAACTCCAGGCAAGGGAGCAACAATTGCAGTTAATATTGGACTGCTCTAGCGAAGTTCCCGAATACGTGCAAACCGATCAACTTAAGTTGCGCCAAGTTTTAATCAATCTCCTCTCTAACGCTATTAAATTTACGAAAGAAGGAGAGATTAGGGTAAGAGTAAGTGCGGTTAGGGAGGGTGAAGCTCAGCAATTACCAATCAGTAATTACCAATTACATTTTGAAATAGAAGACACTGGATCCGGCATAGCTGCTGATGAGTTAGATAAACTTTTTCAAGCCTTTGTGCAAACCAAAACAGGAACAAAATCTCAGCAAGGAACAGGCTTGGGACTGGCTATCAGCCAACAGTTTATCAACCTGATGGGTGGCGTGATTACTGTACGCAGTGAAGTAGGACGCGGCACAACCTTCGCGTTTGATATCCCCGTCAGCGTCGTGGATACCCCGGCGACTCAACCCGTACAGCCACTGCGTCGGGTGATAGCGCTGGAACGCAACCAGCCACGCTATCGTATTTTGATTGTGGACGATCGATCAGACAACCGCCAACTGCTGATCAAAGTGCTCGCTGTCTTTGACTTTGAACTCAAAGAAGCCAGCAACGGCATAGAAGCTATGGAAGTGTGGTCGAGTTTTGAACCACACTTAATTTTTATGGATATGTGGATGCCCGTGATGGATGGACATGAAGCAACGAAACGCATTAAGGCCACCGTTAAAGGTCAAGCTACCGCAATTATTGCCGTGAGTGCGGGTAACGCCGAGGAAGCGCCAACCCTTACTGTATCAGATGATTGCGATGACTTTATCCACAAACCCTTTCGAGATACAGAAATTTTTGCCACCCTGCACAAACACCTGGGAGTGCGTTACATCTACGGTGAACCGGAGAGTGTTCCCGAGTCAACTCAAATTGAGGCTCCGACTCCAGAGACTCTTGCAGCTTTACCCGCAGATTGGCTGGCAGCTTTAGAGAAAGCCACAATAGAGTGCGATTTAGAGTTAATTCTGATCCACATTGAGCAAATTCGCGATCGCAATGACGCTTTAGCTAGTGCTCTAGCGGCATTGGCTAACGAGTTTCAGTTCAATCAAATACTAGCTCTCATCCATCCCGAACCAAAATAATAAGGATATGAGATAGGTTTGTAGTGAGTACGATCGTCCTCATAAAACCCGATCGGGCGATCGTACTCACTACAAACTTATAAAGGTTATTTTACCGAACTAGATATGAATTACGAACCAACTCCCGTCTTAAAAGGGAATATTTTAATTGTTGATGATATTCCGGCTAATTTGCAACTTTTAGCTCAAATACTCTCGCAGCAAGGGTACAAAACACGCACCGCACCCGACGGCAAACTAGCGCTGCGGTCGATCGAATTAACTCCTCCTGACTTGATTTTGCTCGACATCATGATGCCCGGTATGGACGGCTACCAAGTCTGCCAAGCATTGAAAGCTTCTCCCACAACCAAGGATATTCCAGTTATTTTTATCAGTGCTTTGAATGAAGTATTAGATAAAATCAAAGCCTTTGAAGTTGGTGGTATAGATTATATCACCAAACCGTTTCACGAACAAGAAGTTTTGGCCCGCGTTTCAAATCAACTTGTGCAGCGGCAGTTGTTCCAACAAACACAATCCTATGCCAAGGAACTCGAACAAACCGTAACTGAACTCAAAAAGACTCAAGCTCAGTTAATACAGAAGGAAAAAATGGCTTCTTTAGGTCAGCTAGCGGCAGGAATTGCTCACGAAATCAACAATCCCGTCAGCTTTATCTACGGCAATATTTCTCTAGCGGCGGAGTATGCACGAGATTTGCTTCGCCTCGTCGAATTGTACCGACATTACTACCCCCACCCCGTTGCAGAAATTATCGGCGAATTGGACGAGATTCAACTCGAATTCATCGCAGAGGATTATCCAAAACTGCTGAATTCGATGACAGAGGGTGCTTCTCGGATTAGCGAAATTGTGATGTCTTTGCGGAACTTCTCCCGCCTTGGCGAACAAAAGTACAAGCGAGTAGATATTCATGAAGGCATTGACAATACTTTAGTTATTTTGCAACACAGACTGAAAGGATCACAAAAAGCCGGTGAGATTGAGGTCATTAAACACTACAGTCAACTGCCAAAAGTCACCTGTTACGCGAGTGAGTTAAATCAAGTGTTCATGAACGTGCTAAGTAATGCTATCGATGCCCTGGAAACTCAACCTTCTCCCCGAAAAATTACCATCAGCACTTCAGTAAGTTTTGAGTTAGAAGCTGCGCTGCACAATCAAGATTCAATATTAGCCACTCAAAAAAATCAATCCGTTGTGATTTTAATTTCCGATAACGGTTGTGGGATGAGTGAGGAAGTGCGCCACCAGATATTTGACCCATTTTTTACTACGAAACCTGTAGGCCGCGGTACTGGATTAGGGTTGGCCATCAGTCACGATATTGTAGTGGAAAAACATCGAGGTCAAATCAGTTGTATTTCTGCTCCCGGTCGCGGGACAGAGTTAATTTTGCAGATTCCGATATCTGTTAAATGTTAAATAGATATCTCCATAAAAACAAGTTTTGAACAGGCATCTTGCCTGTTCCACAAAGAGTTTTCTTGTGGGGCGGGCTAGAAGCCCGCCCTAAAAAAAATTATTGAAAATGGTACAACATCATTAACAGACGGAGATGATATATCAGATAGATTGTACCCCAGCATTCGTAGGGAAACGGCTATGCCGTTTCCGGCGCGGGAATTGCCGTTTTCCTACGGGAATTTTGGAAGCGGAAAGGCCGTTTCCCTGTGGTTCGCAGTCAGGACTTTAAATCCAGCAAGCCGCTAGTTTTGAGCTTGGGATTAAACCGGATTTCTTCAGTTACACCGCGAGCTTTCAGCAGCGAGAAAATTTCATTTTCCACCCGCCGCGCGACATTTTTTAACAATTTATCTTTGGCGATTTCATCGGCGAAGATACCTTCATAATTTGCTGTTTCTTGGGCAGTCATCACAGTTTTGGTGTCGATGGGATCGTTCCACTTGGCAGCCTCTACACCATTGCCTTGGGGCTGCGAACCGTTTTCCGCAATCCAACTTGATCGAATGCTTTCTAGAATAGTGCGGCTGGGTTTGTCGATAGTTTGGACTTTCAGCCAGTAGCAATATTGGGTTTGGCGTACCAAATGCTGTTTAAGGCTGAGGTAAATATCGCGAGAATAGCCGACAAATTGCAGCACTTTCTCGTTGTCAAAAATTGCGTAAACGCCTATTTTTCCCTGGACAAAATCTGGCAATTTGCCCTCGGAGTCTATGTAAGGAATGAATTCTAAGCTGGCGAGAGAGTGAATGTCTTCTGTCATCCGATTTTAGATTTTAGATTTTAGATTTTAGATTAAACCACAGATTAACCAGCCTTTACCTAACTCTTAAAAACTCGATAAATTGCACAGAGGCGGCTGGGTTTAAATATTTTGGCTTGGAACATGAAATTAGGGGGGACGTTGACGATCGCAAAATCGCTCGATTCATGATACTTTTCAAATTCAGCAGGCATTCCCTTTGGCGTCTCGCTGCTGTAAGGGACTGGCTGAAAAAGTAACTCGGCAAACTCAATGCGCGAGCATTGCAATTGTAGCGCTACTTGTTTGACAAAGCTTTCACCAGTTAATAAACCGAACAGTGCAGTTTTAGCCTCTGGTTCGAGGACAAAACTGCTATCGTAGCTTTCAATAATCTTAAGACCCATTTTCTGTATACTCCTGACAGACGGCGGTGAATGGTTATTGGTTAAATGTTGATCGATCGACTTAATCCTGAATTTTACCTGAGATTGACCCTTTTGAAGGCAGAAGGTATTCCGCAGGAGGTCAATCGATTTTAGATTTGAGATTTGAGATTTGAGATTTGAGATTAAAGAATTGAAGCATTGACCCCACGGATAAATTCGGGGCCTTGTTTATCGGATACAGGTTTTTTATTTCTGGACGGATGAATCCGGGGGCTTGTATCCTCGATGCTTTCGGTCAATGAAAATACCACAATCCGGAAATTTTGACAAATAGCCCTGATTTATTTGCCGATCGCTTTTATCATGTCGGTATCGCCATCTATCCGACTACGACTAAAAGGCTATGCAGAAGATTGAAAAAGCATCATTCCCAGCTTTGAGAAGTGCCCCGAACCAGCCGGACTGGCTAGAATTGGTAGAATACGCCTCTGTTGCTGGTTCAGCTATTGGCACGATTGCTGCAGGATTGTCGGGCCAAATTGTCTACGCTGCCGCCCCCTTAACCGCAGCACTCTCGATAAATCTCGCCAATCGCCAGCGTTTCGAGCAACAAATGCAACAAAAGGCAAATTCTGCGATTACGGACGTACAGGCCGCAGTAGAACGTCGATCGCAGCAAGTTCAGATACTACCTGGAGAGCCTGCGGAGCTCTACACCGCTGTCTCCGACTTGCAGCAGAAACTCGTGGGCTTGGAATCCGGCGTCATCGCCGAGGTACAAGCTGCCGTAGCATCCCTCGAACGCCAAGCCCAGGCGCTGCCGGCAGATTCTCAGGAGTTCAACACGCAACTATCCGATTTGCAGCAAAAACTCCGCATTTTGGAAACTAGCGCCCTGAGAGAGCAAGATTGGGAAAATGTCAACGTCCGATTTTTATTGATGGGCGAAAAGTTAACTGAAGTTAAAACTATTACGGCTCAGTTACAGGAGCGATCGAACGAAGTAGACTTGGAGCAAATCCAAGGTTCTCTCAAGCAATTGCAGGACTTGCTCGATCGACCCACAATAGATGCAGGGATGCTGCAAACCGAGATTCAGCATTTGCAGCAGCAAGTGTCCGAGTTGCAGAGACAAAATCAAGAAATTGTCAAGCCTTATTTGCAGCGTCTGACTCGCGCCGTGAAAAAACTATCCGCCAATTAGTCTTACTTATTCGTTTTTCGTAGGGTGCAGCGCGGGCATCTTCCCGCAGTCTTTTGTAGGGTGCGCCGGGCCGCGCACCTTACCAATTACCCATTACCCGTTACTAAATTTTTGCCAAGCTTGCCAGAAAACATAAATCGATAACACTGCCAAGAGCGATCGAAAAGCTAAACTAACAATACGATCGGGCAATCTCGGCAAAAACCGCGTGCTCACCTGCGCGCCCAACAAACCGCCGCCGCCAAGAATTAACCCCACAACCCACAAAACATTCCCGCGCGCCGCGTGTCCCGCCGTCGCCGAAATTGCCGTGATGACGATGACGCCCAAGCTTGTTTGAATTGCGGTTTTAATGCTTTCTCCTAACAGCAAAATTTGCAGGGGAACCATAATTACCCCGCCGCCTACGCCGAACAAACCCGCTAATAAACCTGCCGCACTGCCGGTAGCAATTTTCGCAAAAGTTGGATGGAATAAAACATTTGAATTATTGGGTAATTCGTGATTGGTAATTGGTAATTGAGCATTTTCTCCTTGTCCTCCCAGTTCCCCTTGTTCTAGTTCCGCTTTCTTCTTAGCTGTCAGGTGCTTGCGAACTTCAATCAAATAAATATTCAGCCACAGCAACAGCCCAAAAGTAAGTAACAGCAAGTAAGGCGGAAATATCCCCGCCAAATAAGCACCGATTTGTGCTGTAATGACGGCTGGAAATCCGATGCCTGCGACTTGGCTCAAGCTGAGGTAGCCCATGCGCCAATTCTGGATGCTGCCAGAAATAGCTGTAATGACGATCGACAAACCGCTAGTAGCAACCGCTTGCACGGGGGCGTAATTGAGAGCCACCAACAAAGGTACGAGAACCGTACCGCCGCCGATACCCAAAAATCCAGCTAGAATTCCGGCAAAAATTCCGGCCGCACCCAACATCAATAATTCACTGATAGTCATTAGTCATTAGTCATTAGTCATTAGTGAGTAGTCAACAGTTAACAGTCCACAGTTAACAGTCAACAATCAAATTTTAAGAATCATTAGTCGTGCCGTCCGGCATAATTGCCCGCCTCAAATCTGCATCGCGGAAGTTAGTTCGATTGAGATTAGCATCAATCAAAACCGCTTCCAGCAAAACAGCCCCGCTAAAATTAGACCAGCACAGCTTTGCCCGGTACAAATTAGCACCGCTCAAATTAGCTCTTGCCAGCGTTGACCAACTCACATTAGCAACTCTCAAATTAGCATTGCTCAGATTAGCGTCGGTGAGATTAGCTCCAATCATCGTTACTTGGCGCAAGTCTGCACCAGTCAGGTTAGCCCCGCTCAGCATCGCCCCGCTAAGAATTGCCTGATTCAGGTTAGCTCTTTCTAAAAGCGACTCGCTAAGGATGGCATTTGTCAGGTTTACCGCTTTGAGAGTTGACCAACTCAAATTTGCCTTCATCAAATTAATGCGAATCATGCTAGCGTCGGTTAAGTTGGCCGCAAACAAATTCGCTTCGGTAAAGTTGGCTTCGGTCAAATTAGCTTCGGTCAAATTAGCCTTGGTCATGTTGACTTCTCTCGCCATTGAGCCGCGCAGGTTGGCTCCCATCAGGTTAGCCCCGCTGAGATTGGCGCGGCTCAAATCGGTGCCGATGAGATTTGCTTCGCTGAGGTTGGCTTCCGTCAAATCCACCCCTGCCAATTTCACCTCGCGCAAGTTCGCTCCTGTCAGGTTAGCGCCTTTGAGGTTTGCGTCTTGGAAATTCGCTCTGGTAAAGTTAGCCTCGCTGAGGTTTACCCCTTTTAAGTCGGCCCCGACGAGGTTAATCTCTCGAAAATTTCTTTCTCCGGCCGCATATTGCCTCAGAATTCGATCGGCCTCCATGTCATTCGCCTCGCAATTTTTTTTAAACGTTAGAGTGATGGGTGTTACCACATCATCCCAGATAACCACGGTATTCACTCTGCACGCTGTAGTATCTGTAGAATCTTTGCATTGCTTTCGGGGCACTGCGGTGCCACTGCCTCCTAAAAGGTCGGACAAATATCAACGCTTCTGAGAAAATTAGAAATAGCGTAAAACTCTCGGCACTGGGCAGTCAACAGCCAGCAGCAAAGAAAAACAGACAACTGACAAGTCAACAACAGACAACTGACAAAGGAAATTTTAAAATGCCTGAAAATTTGAGAAGCCAAGCTGTGACTGGGGGCGTGCAGCGCGCGCCCAACCGCGCAATGCTGCGGGCAGTCGGTTTTGGTGACGGCGATTTCACTAAGCCGATTGTGGGGATTGCCAACGGGTACAGCACGATTACGCCCTGCAATATGGGATTGAACGAGCTCGCTTTGCGGGCTATTGCGGGTGCAAGGGAAGCCGGCGCGATGCCACAGATGTTCGGTACGATTACTATCAGCGACGGGATCTCGATGGGAACTCAAGGGATGAAATATTCTCTGGTGTCGAGAGATGTAATTGCTGATTCGATAGAAACTGTTTGCAACGGCCAAAGTATGGACGGTGTGCTAGCTGTCGGCGGCTGCGATAAAAATATGCCGGGGGCGATGATTGCGATCGCCCGCATGAACATTCCTGCTATTTTTGTTTACGGCGGCACGATCAAACCCGGACACCACAACGGACGGGATTTAACCGTTGTCAGCGCTTTTGAAGCAGTCGGTCAATTCAGCGCGGGAAAAATTGACCAAACAGAACTCAATGCAGTGGAAGAGAAAGCCTGTCCGGGTGCGGGTTCCTGTGGCGGAATGTTCACAGCAAATACCATGTCTAGCGCTTTTGAAGCGATGGGCATGAGTTTGCCTTATTCTTCGACAATGGCTGCTGAGGATGCCGAAAAAGCTGACAGCGCTGCCGAATCTGCAAAAGTTATGGTGGAAGCTGTCCGCAAACAGTTGTTACCGAGCCAAATTTTGACTCGTAAGGCCTTTGAAAATGCGATCGCGGTCATAATGGCGATCGGCGGTTCAACCAATGCTGTGCTGCATTTATTAGCCATTTCCAATGCGATCGGCGTTGAGTTGTCCCTCGACGATTTTGAAACTATTCGAGCGAAAGTGCCCGTGCTGTGCGACCTCAAACCCAGTGGCAAATACGTAGCAACCGATTTGCACAAAGCCGGCGGCATTCCCCAAGTAATGAAAATCCTGCTAGAACAGGGTTTGCTGCACGGAGACGCGCTGACAATTACCGGTCAAACTCTTGCGGAAGTGTTAGCAGATATTCCAGCCGAACCCCGCACCGACCAAGATGTCATCCGCCCTTGGAACAACCCGATTTACGCCCAAGGACATTTAGCAATTCTCAGGGGAAATCTGGCAACAGAAGGAGCAGTTGCTAAAATTACTGGCGTTAAAAAAGCGCAAATTACCGGCCCAGCGCGCGTATTTGAATCTGAAGAAAATTGTTTGGATGCAATTTTAGCGGGCAAAATTCAAGCCGGAGATGTGATTATCGTCCGCTACGAAGGGCCCAAAGGCGGGCCGGGAATGCGCGAAATGTTAGCACCAACTTCGGCAATTATTGGCGCTGGTTTGGGCGATTCTGTAGGGTTAATTACTGACGGTCGCTTCTCTGGCGGAACTTACGGCCTGGTTGTCGGTCACGTTGCACCCGAGGCGCAAGTTGGCGGGACAATTGCTTTGGTACAAGAGGGCGATTCAATTACAATTGATGCTAACAATCGCTTGTTGCAGCTCAATGTTTCTGATGCAGAATTGGAGCAGCGGCGCGCTCTTTGGCAGCCTCCTAAACCTCGCTATACTAGGGGCGTTTTGGCTAAATACGCTAAGTTGGTTTCTTCTAGCAGTATTGGTGCTGTGACTGATTTGGGTTTGGGTTAAAGTAGGAATTTTTGTAACTGCAGATGAAGGCAGATCAACGCAGATGAACGCAGATAAAATCCTATCTGCGTTCATCTGTGTTCATCCGCTGATATCTGCGGTTACAAAAATCCCAAATTAACGGCGCTGATTCAAAAAGCGGCCTGCCATCGACATGGCGTCAGTAATATCTACGTCGCCGTCTCCATCTGAATCTAAAAACGTATTCAAAACGGGATTGCTGCCTTGGGCTGGGTTTTGGGCGTTGCTGCCAGTTTTTAGCAAATTCAGCACCAGCGGCACCAAAACAGGTATCATCGCCTGCACTGTCGCGTTATTCAAACCGGTTCTGTGGGCGATATCGTTCACTATCTGCGTCAGTTGGCCGGCGCCGAACAAACTCTGTACCGCTTGCGGATTGGGATTTGTGCCGCTAAATTGGTTGACAACTTGTTGAGCTTGTGCGTCTCCCGACTGCGATCGCACGTTTTGCAATGCCGATCGCACGTATCCGCCCAAAACCGACATTGCTAGCTGAGTCGTACCCGTATTGACGCCCTGGTTGCTGCTCAACTGCTCTACCGCACCGACAATGTTGCCTAACTGATTGGGGTTTGCTTGTTGGTTGGGATTGTCGATCGCGCTCAAAATTTGGTCAAATAGTCCCATAATTTTCGCTCCGTACAGTGATTACTCAACTTGAAATTATAGCAAATCCTCTTTTTCAAGATTACTGAAAATAGTTTTGAGTTGGGTATTATCACTCAGCGAGTGGGGTAGCAACAGCGAGTCACTAAGAAATCTCATACAATTTTAGATTTTAGATTTTAGATTTGGCATGAATTATGACATCAGAGTTTAGATTGCGGGCTTAGAGTGGTCTTCTTTTTTGAAACTGCTATAAAAACTGAGAACTTTTAAGTTTTTACAGTTCCTCTCTCCTCGGACTTGGTTGGCGCGTTCCCGCTGGATAGGGAATTATATTCGCTAGCAATTGCAGGTTTTAAGAGCGTCTTTTGCATTAAATTCTCATGCTTAATCGGCAGAGCGATCGAAAATTCTGTCCCCGTTCCTACCTCCGACCAAAAGTTTATTGTCCCCCCGTGTTTATTAACGATAATTTCGCGACCAATTGCCAATCCCAAACCAGTACCTACACCTCTCGGTTTAGTAGTAAAGAATGTTTCAAACATTTTTTCTTGGCTCTCTGGTGCTATTCCCGTACCGTTATCAGAAATTCGCACTACCACTGAGTCGTCGTCCAAGTATTCTGTAGCAATGACAATTCTCGGCGAAAAACTCGGTGTTTTCTGTTTAAGTGACTCCGAAGCAGATTGTTTTTTCGCCTCCTCAGAGCTAGATTTCTCACTTTTTGCTTTTTCTTCTACAGCATCTAGTGCATTGTTGAGAAGGTTAACAAATACCTGGTAAAGCAAACCCATATAGCCTTCAACAGTCGGAATATTCCCGTAATTTCGCACCACTTCAATGCCCTGTTTGATGCGGCTGTTGAGAATCAGCAAACTGCTGTCTATGCAGGCGTGCAAATCGACGGGATGAGGGGCCGCCTCGTCGAGGCGAGAAAAATCTTTCAAACTTAAGATAATAGCTTTGGCTCTTTCAGCCCCTAGCTGCATCGAGTCAAATATTTTGCTCAAATCTTCTTTGAGAAAATCGATGTCTATTTCTTCGCCTTTGGCGATAACTGCGGCCGGCGGGTTGGGGATTTCTGTTTCGTAAGTTTTGAGCAAATCTAAAATATCTTCAACATAATGTCTCGCGGGGTCGATATTGGCATAGATAAAATTGATTGGGTTGTTAACTTCGTGAGCAACACCGGCTAACATCCGCCCCAAAGTTGCCATTTTCTCATTTTGAAGTATCTGGGTTTGTTGTTCAGATTTCAATTCTTCTAGCAAGTGATTTACTTTCTGAATCAGTTGATTCAGCGAAGCTGCTAATACTCCCACTTCATCGGTGCTGGTAACTGGTACTTGCAACTGAAAATTAGATTCTTGAGTCACTCGCTGAGCGATTTTAGTGACAGTCGCGAGGGGTTTGGCGATCGCCCGACTGGTGAAGCCCGCCAGCAGTGCTGCAACGACGATCGACAGTGCCATGCTACCCAAAATTATTTGCACCCGCAGCGCCTGCGCTTGCAGCAGATCCTCTCGCCCAGCATCTTCTTGTTGTTGGGTGCGATCGATAATTTCTGCTATATCATTGACCGCCCTATCTAGTTGCAACCCTATTTTATCTTGATCGAAATTCAACAGCAACTTACGTTTAATACTTTGTTGAGCGGGGTTGTTTGGCAACTTACTAATTTTTTGATCGACGATTTCTAATGGGCGAATATAATTAACCAGTAGCGAATGGCAACTTTTGCTAATTTTTTCAATCCCTTCAATGTGTTCCAGATAGTTATGCTTTTTAAACTCTAAAAATAATACTTTTAAAGTGGAAATATTGTTTTGTAATTCTTGGTATTTCCTGTCAAATAAGGGTGGGTTTTCTAGGCCATAAATCAGCCATGCTTGGCTGTTTTGCGTCCGCAATAAAGCCACCTGCAACTTATTTAAAAGCTGACTTTCTCGATCAATGTGTACTTGATTATTAGTTATTCGATAGTAATGAGTGCCCACCAACATCCCGACAGCCGTTCCCCCAATCGCAACACAAAGAGCCAGTGCGTACCCACGGCAGATTTTGTCGTGAATACTGAGGTTGCGGAAGGAACGGGCTATGTGAGCGAAATAATTGGGCTTGGGTGGCTGGGTCTCTGTGATGTTATGCTCGCAAGAGGTAGAGAGTTCTTGTGAAGGCTGATTCAGATGTTTGAGCTGCATAGATGCTAACCTGTGAATAATTCACGCACTGACAATTCAGTCTAACTTAACTTGCGACTGATTTAAGAGTACCGCATTGATATTTAATGTGATAATTTTTGTAAATTAGGATGCTCTTACCTTGCCTAAGAAACCAGGTTTCTCGTTTCTACTTTCGGAGCTTCCAGGAGGCACTGGTGTTACAAAACCGGGTTTCTCTGTACTTAATGTCATATTTGTTTCTTAATAAAAAAGTATTGCTAGACTCGTGATCGAATAAATCACCGAATAAATAAGTAGGTAAATGCAAATAAAGCAGTCTGCGGTTCCGGCGGGTGATAAGCTGTAGCTGAGTTATCGTGCAAGCTACAATTGCAGCAAGAGGGCGATCGCACAAATCTGCACCCGCTACCACTAAAACCCCGCAAATCCCGCCCGCAGACGGACAGAATCGGTTTGCGGGGTGGCGCAGTACGATCCTCTTCGTTGGCGTAGCCCCCGTAGGGGCGGGCTTCGCTAACGGGCGCTTCGCCATTTTAGATTTTAGATTTTAGATTTTAGATTTGCAATGACTGATGACTATCGGCGTAATGTAAAAATCAAAGCATAACCCTTTTATTTGCCACTTTCCTCATGCCTTTGCCACGCCTGTTAACCTTAATTGCTGCTTTCTGCCTCGCCCTGGGGCTGATTATTGGGCTGGTGAGTTCCTTAACAGGGCTTTACAGTCAAGTTGCGTGGTCTGCTTCTCCGCTGCTGGCTAATTTGCTGATTTTCCTGATAATTGTACTTTTGGCAACGCTAATTTTTGCGCTGGTTTACTATTTTAGGTTGCTGCAACGCCCTCAGAAAGTTAAGGGAAAACGGCCGATTACTCCGAAGATTCCTGTTGTGAAAAGTGAAGCTGCTTCGGAAAATCTTAAAGCAATTCGGCAACAAGTCGATCGCATTCAAGATGAAGTAGCGCGGCAAGCTTTGCTGTTGAGAGCCCGCGAAATTGAAGCTAGCATGGCTCGTGGCAGCGTTCGAGTAGTTGTTTTCGGCACCGGTTCTGCGGGCAAAACTTCCGCTGTGAATGCGTTGGTGGGGCGGATGGCGGGACAGGTGGGCGCGCCGATGGGAACTACCGAAGTTGGGGAAACTTACACTCTGAAATTGAAAGGAATCGAGCGAGAATTAGCAATTACTGATACCCCAGGTATCTTGGAAGCGGGAGTAGCGGGAACTTACAGAGAGGAATTGGCGAGGCAGTTGGCGGCGAGGGCAGATTTGATCTTATTTGTTTTGGACGGCGATTTGCGAAAATCCGAGTATGAACCGCTGCGGACTTTGGCGGAAATTGGCAAAAGGTCGATCGTGGTTTTTAATAAAGTTGACCTTTATCCCGACACCGACAGAGATGAAATTCTCGATCAACTGCGGCAGCGAGTCAAAGGTTTTGTATCAGCAATGGATGTAGTAGCAATTAGCGCCAATCCGCAAAAAGTTGTACTAGAAGACGGCACAATTTTTCAGCCAGACCCGCATATTATGCCATTAATTCGGCGCGTCGCTGCGATTTTGCGAGCCGAAGGCGAAGACTTAATTGCGGACAATATTTTGCTGCAATCTCAGCACTTGGGAGACCAAGCGCGCAAGTTAATTGATGCTCAAAGAAGGCGCCAAGCTGATAAAGCAGTAGAGCGATTTCAGTGGATCGGAGCCGGAGTAATTGCTGTAACGCCTTTGCCAGTTGTGGATTTGTTAGCGACAGCAGCAGTTAACGCTCAAATGGTAGTAGAAATTGCCAAGATTTACGGCTGCGAATTAAATATCGATCGCGCCAAAGAATTGGCATTGTCTCTAGCAAAAACCCTAGCAAGTTTGGGCATAGTTGAAGGCGTAATTCAAGTAGTTTCAAGGGCGTTGCAATTAAGCGTAGCCGGGTTTGTACTTGGCAAAGCAATTCAAGCAGTCAGCGCTGCTTATTTAACCCGAATTGCTGGTAAAAGTTTTATTGAATATTTCCGCCATGACCAAGATTGGGGCGATGGTGGCATCACCGAAGTTGTGCAAAGGCAGTTTCAGTTAAATCGGAAAGACGAGTTTGTCAAAGCATTTGTCAAAGATGCGATCGCCCGCGTTGTCGAACCTCTGAACATTTATCAGCAGGAATCGGAACCAGAATTAGAAATGTCAGCCGAATTGGAACCAGAAATAGAACCAGAACCCTTGTATCACCAGCCGCAATACGACGATTGGGAAACTTACAACAACAAACGAAAGGATGACTGGTAATGGGCCAAACAGGGAATTGGGCAAACAGGGAATTGAGAATTGGGTAATTACGATCGTTCAATGAGATGTTCCATGAGTATGCTTTGTTGAATTTTATTAAGAAATTTTACAATAATTTTACACATGGTGGAGACTCCGGGGGGATCAAGTCAAACCGAGCGATCGAACCGAACACAATTTTGATAAGATTGAAGATTGACAACAAAATTTGCTATTGTGCGTCCGGGTAAAAACAATGAGCGATCGACCAATTATTCTCGGTATTGTCGGAGACAGCGCAGCGGGCAAAACCACCCTGACGCGGGGAATTGCCCAAGTATTGGGGCCAGAAAATGTCACTGTGATTTGCACTGACGACTATCATCGCTACGACAGAAAGCAGCGGGCCGAAATCGGAATCACAGCATTGCATCCCGACTGCAATTACCTCGACATCATGCAGCAGCACCTCAGCCTGCTGCGTACCGGACAAGCAATTCTCAAACCCATCTACAACCACACCACAGGTACATTCGACCCGCCGGAATACATCAAGCCCAGCAAATTTGTAATAGTTGAAGGTTTGCTGGGTTACGCAACCCGAACGATCCGCGATTCTTACGACGTAAAAGTGTATCTGGCTCCTCCCGAAGAGTTGCGAACTCAGTGGAAAGTTAAGCGCGATATCATGAAGCGCGGTTATACTGAAGAACAGGTGCTTGCAGAAATAAAAAAACGGGAACCGGACTCTGAAGACTTCATTCGTCCTCAGCGCAAATCGGCCGACGTTGTAGTTAGTTTTTACCCGCCAGAAGCGGACAATGAATCGAATTTGAGCGTCCGTTTAGTGCTCAGACCGACAATTCCTCACCCTGATTTTACTGAAATTTTAGGTCGAGGCAGCGATAGTTTTCAACCTGCAATTCGCTTGGGACTCGATCGGGATATGGGCAAACCTGTTGACGTTTTGGAAGTAGACTCCCACGCTACTAGCGATCAAGTAAACGAACTGGAAATGCTCTTGTGCGGCGAGTTGCCACACCTGCGGGGATTTTGCACCGCCCAAGGCAACCCGGAAATTGGCAAACTGATCGGCACAACTGGCGAAGTTTTGCAAAGTTACCCGCTAGCTTTGACGCAGTTGCTAGTTGCATATCACATGATGAAAGCAATTCATGTGTATTAGTTAGTTGGCAGTTGTTGGTTGTTAGTTGTTAGTTGTTATTGCAATGACCAATAAGGGAGCGTGTCACTTTTGCGATGAGTATAAATACTCGTGAACCCCAGCTTGACTTTTTTACTGATGATCAGTATATA
>NZ_JAUBSB010000029.1:0-75027 GCF_036702135.1 Microcoleus sp. LAD1_D3
CAAAGCTTATATTATCAAGGGATTCGCGAGTTCATTCATCTTTCTAAATGCTGTTTTCTTACTTTTTCAGCAAGCCCTATTTAATACCAATCAGTTGTCAGTTGTCAGTTGCCAGTTCTCAGGAATTACATCTTCCTTCTTCCGACTTCCATCGGACTTCTTCCTTCGGCTATAAAGCAGCTTATTTCTTCCCGCCACACGCCACCAATTTTTTCTGTATACACAACTGTTGAAACACTAAATCTGCTATTGATTCATAAGCTGGGACTGTGGGGTGTACGCCATCCCGAAAATAACTTTCTACCCTCGTTTTCGGCAATTTTGACCAGGCTGCATGAGTGTCTATGACTGGAATTTTTAAAGCTTTTAGCCGATCGACAAACTCGGATTTAAACTTCGGCTGATTCGGTACGGGCAGTAAATCCGCTCGATCGCAAGTATACAACACAAACAACGGAATATTCTTAGCTCGCACCAAAGCAACTATTTGCTCAAATCGCTGCATATTTTCCATAAACTTTTGTGATTCCGACACCGGCACTCCCGCCGGAGAATTCGATACAAAAACACTTGACAATAGCGGCATAACGTGTATTTGAAACACTTCTTGAATTGCCAATAACGGTTTGCGATTCGGCATCAGCGGGTTATTTCCCACCCCCGCGCTGCTGGTTGGTTGCAGCAAATCGTGAGTACCAATTTGCAAAATCACAGCATCGGTTTCAAAAGTGCCAAACTTGCGAATATATCCCAATTGATTGCCAATCCCCCAAGAACCGGCAGAAGCATTCAGCACCTCAACTTGCTTTTTTATGCCCAACAAACGCGCTTCAAACAATTCTGGAATAGTTTCTTTCTGATCCGTGGTATTATTACCGTTGAGAACTGACTCTCCGAGCGTCAAAATTCTGAGAGTACCTTCAGGCTTTGCTGCATCAATTTTTTCAGAACGCTGAGAAAATTGATTGTACTCAAGTCTATTGCCAAAGCGATATACAAGTTAATTTGGTGCAAATATATAACCAGCATTCGCATCAGCTTGCAGCAAGGCAGGATTTCCGAATCCGAGCAAGCGCAAGGCAAGTTCGATCGCGCTCAAAGATGCGATCGCACAACCGACAATCCAATACTTAGCTTTCAAAAATTTACCTGTAATTGGTAAACTGCAAAGCCATCGGATAATCTTCTTGCTTCAGCCGTTGAATTACCAACTGCAAATCATCCTTATCCTTAGCCGAAACGCGCACTGCATCACCTTGAATCGAGCCTTGAATCTTTTTAAACTCATCTCGAATTAATTTAGTGATTTTCTTGGCAATTTCCTGGTCAATCCCTTTTTTCAGTTTGATTTCTTGGCGTACTCTAGTACCACTAGCAGCTTCAATTTTCCCATAATCAAAAATTTTCAGAGACAAATTGCGCTTGGCGGCTTTAGTTTGCAAAACAGTGTGAATCGCGTCGAGAGTAAATTCACTGTCGGTATTGACAGTAATTGCTTCAGCGCCCAATTCTACAGTGGTTTTGGTATCTTTCAAGTCGTACCGGCTTTGAATTTCTCGCACTGTTTGGTCAACAGCATTGACTAATTCTTGCCGATCGAACTCGCTGACAATATCAAAGGAATAACTAGCAGCCATAAATTAGTAATTGGTAAAGGGTAATGGGTAATGGTAATTAGTCATTACTTAAGCGTCTCTTAACTAATGACTAATGACTCATGACTACTGATTACTGACTAATAATAATTAGCCATTAACAGCCATTAAACTGAAATAGAATAAAGTAGCTGTGCAAGAAGAACTAATCGCAAACATGAGCGATCGCCCCAGCGGCACATTCAGGATATAGAAAACCGAAAACAACAACCGGGCGATCGTAAAAGCGATCGCAGCCCAACCCGCCGCTTCCGAATCTACCCCCGTCACAAAAGCCATCAAAGCCGCCGCTGAAAACAGCATAAACGTCTCAAACGAATTTTGGTGAGCCCAAGTTGCCCGCTGAGCGTAAGCAGGCAACCTCTCAAACATAGCGCGGGGGGCTGCTTGGTCGTAGCCTAGCTGCAAGCGGGCGAACGCAACCACCAAAAAGGGTGCGTAAACCAGCGCCGCAGCAGCAGCAATACAATCAAGCAGAATAACCGACACAGGCAATCCGAACACCATCATCCGCCTCGCAGTTCAATCAAAATAGAACAGAGTAACCACCTTGCGCTGTTCCTCCGCATCCTGGCAAGTTTTCAGCAAAGTGTGGCTTTCGTGAAAAGCAAAACAGATCAGTTGCTGGCATCGAGAAATAATCTCCTGATTGCACATGGCGCTTGCTTCCGGGAGAGACAAGCTATCATTTTTGGGATTTTCTACCAAATGTATCACTTGTTCGAGTTGGTCGCGAGACTCCCTAGGCTGGCGACTCATGCTTTGCGGCAAAATCACCGTTAGCAGATTAGGATCTGCTCGCATGGCCCCCCGAATCGCGGCTGAATTGGTGCCTGTAGCGCCAGAAGTGATGAGCTGATTGCCTCCCAGAACTATGGCATAGCTCAGCATCTCAATTAGCTGCTGGTGGGTAATAGGAACGTGGCGAGAACCCAAAAGAGCAATCCGCTTGGAGCCGGTTTGCTGGATCGCCGCAAGTTCTTGTAAAAAATCATCTACTCTGGGTAGCTCAATTGATTGACTCAAAGAATTTATTAAATTAAATAAAACTACGTTGTGGATTTTAGCAGACTCACTAGCCATTGCCGCCAAAAAGAAGTTAAGAATTGCTGATTGACGGCCTCAGACTAGAGGATCGGGAGATTTGAGGAAGCCAGAAGGCAGAAGGTCTGAAGACATTCGGCAGCCGCAGCTCAAGGTAGAATTCAAGAAAAATTGAGAATTTAAGAATTTTGGCTTTTTATTTATTTAAACAAAAAGTTCTCTCTGCCGAAAACCTTCTTCCCTCAGCTCCGGCTGCCTTCTTAATGGACTCGATCGCCCAGGCATAAGGATGCCATCAGACCCTTAAAGTCAAAATGTTCTGCCATTAGCTGAGTAACGCATTCTACCTTGATCGGTTCGTGCAGGCGGACGTTGCCAAAGGTGCTGTCGATAATTTCTACCGTGGTTAAGGTATCCAAATCAACAGACAAAACTGGAATTTCCATTTCTTCTGCCCTGCCGATCACTAGGGGAGAAGGAGGCAAGTGGCCTGTCAAAATTAAGCACTGAGTCGAGCTTTCCAGAGCCGCTAGCTGAATGTCAGTGCGATCGCCCCCCGTCACCACCGCCATATTTCTCGCTTTGCGGAAATACTTCAGAGCAGAACTAACATTCATCGCGCCAATTGTCAAGGTTTCCACCATCAAGTCCAAACGGTCTCGACGGCAAAGCACATCAGCTTTCAATTGGTGCACCAATTCTTTGACGCTGACACTTCGCAGCAAAGCACTTCTCGGCAGCATTCCCAAAACTGGAATACCCGCAGCCTCCAGAAAAGGCCGCACAGTCGCCGTTACCGATTCGAGTTTGTCCGAGGGAACGTCGTTGAGTACCACGCCCAGCAACCGCGAACCCAAACGCTGTTTAGCCGACAGCAAATCGTCTATATAAAGATCGATCGGGCGGGCTACCAACAACACAGAAGCATCAACTGCCTCAGCGACTTGAGCCAAAGACAAGTCAAACAGACTTCCTTCCTCCAAATTAGCTGGGCCTTCTAACAGCACCAAGTCTCCCCTGGGAGCTTGCAAATATTGCGCTAAAAACTGGCGGTAATCTGTCTTGTCTTCTCTCCGCAAACGCTTGTGAACCGTCTCTTCATCCAAATACAGCAGTGTTGACGGCATCTGACTTTCTGAGAGCTTCAGCGTCTCTACCGCGAACCGCACGTCTTCCTCCTCGATCCCAGCTCCTGGCGAGCTGAAACAGGTTCCCAGAGGTTTGCCGTAGGCGACGGCCAGCCCCTTGTCCCGGAGTCCGAGTGCCATCCCCAGGGCGATGGCAGACTTGCCACTGTAAGCTTTTGTGGAACCGATCAGCAAATATTTAGTCAATTTGGGTACGCCTTCAATCCTCAATTTGCACCTGTCTATTTCAATAAATTTAGTTTTTTCTACAGTATTTCTGAACTGCGACTCAAGTTTGCAATATTATACTCGATTTTGTCGCTTTTGGGCAGATTCTTTTTTCGCGGTAAATTTTTATTCACCTGTTCGCAACCCTTTTCTTCCCATTCTTTTTACTTGCTTTTGGGAAAGCAGTTTTTAAATTGTTTGTTTTACCAGCAGTTTTTGATAAGTCTTGATCGCCCAGGATTCCTTTAAAAACAGATTTTAATTATCAAATTTTTAGTCATTTTTATTACTAAACTTAGCTCTTAACACCGACTTTTATAAAAAAATAAAACTAACAGGGTAAAAGTGGGTAATTCCAATATGACACACCTATTAATAAGGTTTAGTGCAGTTTTTCTTTGGTATATAGCAATCCTAAATCATTTGTGAATTTCTTACCCCCTCCCCTTCGTAAGGGGAGGGTTGGAATGGGGCAAAAAAAATACGACTCATTTATGATTGTTATCATACAGGTATTTTGTAGGAATAAAGCGCGGTGCTTGCCTGATCATTTTTGTAGATAAGTGAAAATCGATAGGTTGTATTATTAGTTATTAATTATTAGTGCGATCGCCCGCGTTCAAACTGATCGGTGGGAGTGCGAGCAAGAAGCTGCTTAGCATCGGGCTTCTAGCTTCTAAACACATAAATCGTCTGGCGGCGTGGGCTGGCATTTCCGCAGCCCAAAGGCTGATTACGATGCTAGCCCGATCGCAGTTCAAGGGCTGTAGATTGATTTTCCTTGGGCGGATCTACAGCGCTTTCCTCTCAGCTACCGAGTCGCAAAATTTGAACGAAATCGGACGGCGCGATCGCACTCGCTTGCACGCCATTCAAAACTGCCAACAGTTCTCCAGAGTTAGCAATTCTGATGAAAGTTGTGGGACTGGCCTCTCCCCCGTCTGTGCCTTGGCTAATGCTCAGTTGAGTGAAAGTCAAACCGCCCGCTAAACTCAGTAAATCTTCCCCTTTCCTGAAGTCGGATATTACATCACTTCCTTGTGCGGGTGTCAAGACAAATAAGTCACGTCCACTGCCACCGAGCAAAGTATCGCTGCCCTCATCGCCAATCAGCACGTCGTCGCCAGCGCCGCCGACCAAGCAGTCACTGTCTTTGCCTCCCAAAATCGTATCGTCGCCAGCATCACCGTTGATAGTATCGCTGCCTTCATTGCCGAACAGCAGGTCATTACCAGCACCGCCACAAACTTGGTCTTGACCGCCAGCAACCCCGACAGGCAGGGGGCTGCCAATATCCCCAAACACCGTGTCATTCCCGTCACCGCCGCAGATAGAGTCATTGCCTTGGTCGCCGAACAGCAAGTCGCTGCCCGAGTCGCCTAAAACTACATCGTTGCCCTTGCCACCGCGCGCAGTATCGTTGCCGTCACCGCCAGAAAGGGTATCAGAGGCATCCTGACCGGAGAGGAAGTCATTGCCCTTGGCACCGAATAACAAATCGTTCCCGGCGCTATCGCGGTCAGATTCGCTGTTGGTGCCACCGTAGAGGCTGTCGTTTCCCTCCTCGCCCACAACAGTGTCAGAACCCCGTCCGCCCCATATCAGGTCGTTATCTTTGCCCCCGAAAGCAGCGTCGTTGCCCTTACCGCCGAACATGGTGTCGTAGCCGGCTTGACCGTTAAGGTAGTCGTCGCCGGGCCCGCCCAACAGCAAGTCGCGATCGACCTGCGGTCCAACAGGAATGTTGCTGATCAATCCGCCAAATAGGTTGTCGTTGCCTGCCAAACCGATCAGAACATCGTCTCCGCCCAAACCGTTGATGCCGTCACCATCACTGGTGCCAGCGAGGATCTCGTTTGTATCCCCACCAACCAGGTTGTTTTGAACAAGATTGAAACCGTGAAGAGGACTGATCTCCGGTAAGGTAATTTGCGTGCAAATGCAATCTGGATCTTCAGTTTGCTGCGGGGTTGGGACGGGAGTTGGTTCCGGGATTGGAGTTGGTGCTGGAGTTGGTGCTGGAGTTGGTGCTGGAGTTGGGGCTGGAGTTGGTGCTGGAGTTGGTGCTGGTGTCGGTGTCAGCGCTGGTGTGGGCGTGGACACAATAATATTGGGCGAAAAGTTGATGACTGGTGTCGGTGTCGGCGCTGGTGTGGGCGTAGACACAATAATATTGGGCGAAAAGTTGATGACTGGTGTCGGTGTCGGCGCTGGTGTGGGCGTGGACACAATAATATTGGGCGAAAAGTTGATGACTGGTGTCGGTGTCGGTGGGGCGATGTCGTTGTCGGCGATGGTGACGCTAACTGGTGCGATCGCCACTGGCAAGTATTCGGCAGCACTGTCGGCGGCAACGCTCGAAAGAATGAACCCGGTGTGGGTTCCTTCCACTATGCTGTCGTCGGTAGCTTTGACGGTGACAGTTTGCGCTGCATTCCAATTAGCCGGAGTGAAAACGAGCGGCGCGATCGCATCTATTTGACTGCCCGTAGCTACATTGACGGTAACATTACCTGTGGGCGCTTTGGTAAGGACAATGCTGTAGCTGCCTGCTGCACCGCCTTCTGCTGCATTGGTGCTATTAGGAGTGACGGCGATGCCGGGGGAGTCGTTATCGATAATTAAGACATCGACTTTGGAAATGCCGATATTGTTGTAAGCCAGATCCGTGCTGCTAGCGCTGGCTGCGATCGTACTCAGGTGCGTTCCTTCTATGGCGGAGTCGTCGGTTGCTTTGACAGCGGCGGTTTGAGGCAGGTTCCAGTTGTCAGAAGTGAAGGTGAAGGAGGCGATCGCGTCTATTTGACTGTTTGTCGCGAAGCTGACAGTAACGTCGCTTGAAGGCTGCCCCGTTAATACCGCGCTGTAACTGCCATTTGCACCGCCTTCTGCTGCATAAGTTGTTGTGGGAGAAATTTTTACCCCTGCAGTCGAGGTAGCTGTGTCGTTGTCGGCGATGGTGACAGTAACGGGTGCGATCGCCACTGGCAAGTATTCGGCCGCGCTGCCTGCTGCGACGCTGTGATTGAGCGTACCACTGTGCGCTCCTTCTACAACAGTGTCGTCGGTTGCTGTCACTGTTACTGTTTGCGGGACATCCCAGTTAGCCGGAGTGAAAACGAGCGGCGCGATCGCCTCTATTTGACTGCCCGCAGCCACATTGACGGTAACGTTAGCAGTCGGTTGAGTGTTGAGGGAGACTGTGTAACTGTCTGTCGCGCCGCCTTCGGCAGCAGTCGTGCTCGCAGGAGTAATTGTGATGCTGGGCGTATTGGGAGTAGCGACATCGTTATCGGTGATGCTGACTGTTACCGGCGCGATCGCCACTGGCAGATATTCCGCCGCACTACCGGCGGCGATGCTGTGGTCGATCGTGCCTGTGTGCAGCCCTTCGACTAAACTGTCGTCGGTAGCTTTCACCGTGACTATCTGCGGTAGGTTCCAGTTATCTGAGGTGAAAGTAAATGTGGAAATCGAATCGATTTGAATGCCCGTGTTGAAGTTGAAATTAACAGGCGCAGTCGGTTTGCTAGTCAGCGCTACCTTGTAACTCCCTGTGGCGCCGCCTTCGGTAGCAGCGGTGTTTGGAGGAGTAATTGTGACTCCGGCGGTATCGTTGTCGGTAATTTGGGCCGTCACCGAGGCAGTAGCAATCAGGTTGTATTTCGCGTCTGTACTGGTGACTTGGTGTGCGATCGTACTGGAGTGCGTGCCTTGAGCCACAGCATCGTCCACGGCTTGCACATTCACCAGTTGAGGCACGTTCCAGTTGTCGGGAGTAAAGTTCAGAGCGATCGGGTTTCCGCCTCCAGTCCCCACGTCGCTTTGGGCGTCTGGCGAGGCGGTGACACTAACATCGGCTGCTGGCTGGCTGGTCAATACCGCCGTATAGCTATCCGTAGCCCCGCCTTCCCCGATTTTGGTGGTGCCGCCAGTTTCGATAATTTTTACGCTCGGCGTGTCGTTGTCGGTAATGTTAGCGGTGAGGGTAGCAGTCACAGTACCATCGATGGTAATTGGAACCGCAGCACCGTCATAATTAGGGTCTACACTGCTGACTTTGTGTGCGATCGCGCTAGTGTGAGGAGATGCTTCCGCCACTTGATCGTCCACTGCCTCGATCGTAACGGTTTGCGGCACATTCCAGTTGTTGGGGGTAAAATTCAGGGTGAGAGGGACACCAGTACCCGCTCCCAAGTTTGTCTGGGTATCAGGGTCAACAGTGACGATTACAAGGTTGCTAGGCTGGCTTTGGAGTACGACTGTATATGTGTCTGAAGTACCGCCTTCTGCAACATCCGCGCCCGCTGTAGAGGTGATTATGATGCCTGCGGTGTCATTATCAGTGAGAATATCCAGATTGGCGGTGTTCTGAACAACACCAATCCTAGCATTGGTGGGATTGGCTAAGGTGAGGGTGAGGTTTTCGGTGGGCTCAACTAAGCTGTCATTATTGATGGGAACGGTGAGGGTAGCAGTGGTTTGATTGGCCGGAAAAGTGATAGTTTGGGTAGTGAAAGTAAAATCTATTCCTTCTCCCAAGGTAGCCCCGCCTGTAGCGCTGCCGTTGCTTAATTTTACGTCTACAGTGGACTTTCCCAGGGCAATCCCGGTGCGGTTGATGGTAATGTTTGCTCCAACTACTGTCCCATCTTCGTTGACTTGATAGTTGGGTTGCGAGAAATTGAAGACGGGAGGAGCGTAGATCAACACTGCCGAGTCAAGGATAGAATCGCTAGTGTCCGCGATCGCTAATTTCAGCTTATTCGCGACATTTGGGATGACGAATGGTTGTGACGTCAATAGCACTTTTGTAAAACCATCCCAGGTTGTTTTAAAAGTATTTTTTGTGTTGTCAATGTATAACGCTGGGTTTTTGCCGTTGTTAATATTGTTAACGGAAACAATTTGCGATGAAGCCCCAGGAATCGCGGAAATAAAGACGTCATTCAGGTAAAAACCAAATACATCGTTGTAGGCTGACCCTACAAACTCGTTATACTCCTCAGAAGCAAACACATATTCCAAACTAAACTGGTTTTGCTTGGGTATAAAGTCGAATTCGAGAAGGGCAGCATCCTGAGTAGTGGTCGAACTTGAGTTCACACTAGCAAGAAGCTCATTAAGAAGAGGATTCCCATCATCAGCCTTACCCAGGGGCGTACTACCGGGATTTGCGATATTACCAGTGCTGAAAATAACACCAGCTTCAAGATTTAGCCCGTCGGAAAGACCTCCCCCGAAACTGCCTGCGGCCAGATTATCACCCGTGTACTTCACACTACCAGGAACGACTGAGCCTGAGTCCCCAATAATAAATTGAGCGAGTTGGTCAGCAGTGAGACCACTATTAAGATCATTAGTTATCAGAGCCATAATACACCTCTTGGAAAAATTGCTAGGTTTTCATTTGTAGCTACAATATCTTATATGTAGCGTTCTCTCTGTTCTGCACTTACTCAAAATTATCTAGGAGTAATTACAATAACTGATATTTGCCGTTTTGCTACTTAAGTGTTTGCTAAATAGTGGCTAAAAGGAATTGCTATAATTTAATTCGGCTTTCAGTGGCTTACTTGCAAAATTTAAGCATGACAGTGCGATCGCCCTAATGGCGGTTGAGAAATTGTCTCAGAGCACCCATAACAAAAAAAATCAGGACTTATATTAAATCCCTTCGAGCGCAAGATTACTTAAAACTCTTGCTGATGACACGTGGGATGATTTAATCTCTTTTGGTAGAAATTAACTCATCCTAATTTGGTTCTCATCCTCACATATGTCAGTAATATTGCTGAGTTTTTTTACAAAAATTAATACATGGAAAAAGTTCGGAGTTTGGTGCGGTAAATGTGTCTTGCCTCAGATCTTGCACCCATGTCCAAAATAGGCTTTTGCGCTTGTCCCACAACAAATACAGCAGTTTTCAATTGGATGAAATACAGGTAGGGACTCAGGCAAAGCCTGAGTCCCTACGCGAAATCTGTATCACGCTCAACTGAAAACTGCTGTAGATTTACTTTAGCAATGGGGATAAGTGCTGACCCCCAAAGGGATTATTGAGAATGATCCAACAACTCACTTACTATCCCGCTTCTCAAATAGGGCTGGCGCACCAATCATGTAATATTGCCGTCGTGGCGTTACACTATTGGTGCGCCACTTATAGCGCCAGTCAATCGATTTTAGATTTTAGATTTTAGATTTTAGATTGAAGAAAGCAACCCCACTGATAAATCCGGGGGCTGGCGATCGGGATTCCGAGCTTTTTTCTCGATCCACGAATGAATCCGGGGCCCCGGATTAAATTACTTGATTGTCAATTGCGGACTTTCGGGAGTGCGGCTGCGGTGAAAGTTATTCATCCATTCGCATCAGCTTGCGGTAAAACGTTTTAGAAAAATCGACAGTACGAGTTCGCTGAAAAGTCAGGAGAACCTCAATTAAGCAACTAACAAACTCAGAGCTTTGCATAGTCACTTCGTAGCTGAGTTCAGCATTGCCGTCAAACAACACCCGACAGCGGGTTAAATCGATCGGCAGCGACGAGATATTCCAACTAGCGACAAACGGCACGCTCTCCCCGCCGTCAATTTTTCTTGTCCCCTCCAAGCTTTTGAGCTTGTAGAGGCCAATAGCGTGCGGCAAAAACTTGCGCCTGGGCTCTTGACAGAAAGGCGCGTAGACTTTCACTTCTTTGTCATCGGCTGGCTTGAGTTGAGGAATAGACATATTTCCACCTCAGACAATTATTACTAACAGATAGTTTAGATCCCCTGAAAAAACTAGCAGATATTCCTGGTCGATCGCAAGCAAAAGTCAAGCTAAATACTCTATGCAGTACCCGTTTACCAGGGCCGTACAAGCACCGAACCCGCTGGTTGTCCTCCCGTCCGCTTTCGACAAAAGCCCAGAAACTGATACAGTAGATGCTTATATCTAAAATCAAAAACTATTGGTGGTTGAATCAAGTAACCTATGCAGGAGAGTTCTTGGCCAGAAAACGACGCTCGCAGCGAGCTTAACTTGGACATCTCTGATTTAGCTCAAGAAGAGCTCAAGAGTTTGACCTCGCACTCGAAGCTCAGCAAAGTATTTGCTATACCAGACATTGGCGACAGGGTGTTTGACGCGGAAACAAAAGCAGAGCTCCCGGTTGCGGTGTCTGTGCCGGGAACTCCCTCTTTTCCTCAAAATCTGTACCGGGGACGCCGCGGAAAAGCCGCCGCAGTGCTGACTGCGATTTGGGCCGGCACGATCGCCCTGCACTTGATTTCTTGGGGTGCGTGGGTAGTGTGGGGGTTGACGGGACTGCTGTGGATGCAAGCATTTCGAGTGTTGTTTGCGGAACCCAAGCCCGCACTGCCGCCTCTTGCCGATGAAAGTCGAGAGGATTGGCCTTACGTGTCGCTGCTGGTGGCAGCGAAAAATGAGGAAGCGGTGATTGCCCGATTCGTAGAATCCATCTGCAATGTAGATTATCCGATCAACCGCTACGAAGTTTGGGCGATCGACGATCACAGCAGCGACGCCACCCCGCTAGTATTGGAACAGCTAACCAAAAAGTACCCCCAGCTCAAAATATTTCGCAGAGGAGCAAATGCCAGCGGCGGCAAGTCAGGAGCACTGAATCAAGTGTTACCGCTGACTCGCGGGGAATTTGTCGGCATATTTGACGCCGACGCGACGGTAACGCCTGATTTGCTGCGCCGGGTGCTGCCTGTGTTCGATCGAGAAAAAGTAGGGGCTGTGCAAGTCAGAAAAGCTATCGCCAATGCTTCGGTAAATTTGTGGACTCGCGGCCAAGAAGCAGAAATGGCTCTCGACAGTTTTTTCCAACAGCAGCGGATTGCGATCGGCGGCATTGGAGAATTGCGCGGTAACGGCCAATTCATGCGTCGCACCGCCTTGGAAAGCTGCGGAGGCTGGAACGAAGAGACGATTACCGACGACCTGGATTTGACCCTGAGGCTGCACCTAGACCGATGGGACATTGAATTTCTCGCTTTCCCAGCCGTGTCAGAAGAAGGAGTCACTAACGCTCGCGCTCTGTGGCACCAGCGCAATCGCTGGGCAGAAGGTGGCTATCAGCGTTATCTTGACTACTGGCGGCTAATTTTGCGGAACCGCATGGGAACTGGGAAAACTTGGGATTTATTTGGATTTTGGGTATCTCAATATTTCTTACCTACAGTAGCCCTACCCGACTTTGTGATGTCAATTGCGCTGCGCCGGATGCCGATCGCCAGTCCCATAACTTTTATGACCCTTACATTGTCGGTGGTGGGAATGTTTGTCGGTTTGCGCCGCACTCGCAAAGAGACCAAATTTGACGTAAGGCGAGTTTTTGTCACCTTGCTGCAAACGCTGCGGGGTACTGTGTATATGTTCCACTGGCTGCTGGTAGGGACTGTGACGGCTCGGATTGCGGTACGGCCCAAGCGGCTCAAATGGGTCAAAACCGTCCATCAAGGCCCTGTTAATAGCATCAAGTAAACAATTCGCCGAAATATCTCGGCACAGTATCGCCGAACGTCCGAAGATTTTCCGAGGCCAAAAAACATCAACGCTCGCCAAATATATCCCCGCCATATCCACCAGTAAAATTTGGCAATTCCGAGAAAAAAACACTTTGAAACAGCTTAGGTAATAGGTGATCGGCGAGCGGTAATAGCGAATAAGTAATCGGCAATACAAAAGTCGAAAATAAAAAGATAAAAGCAATAAATTTTGACTTTTAACTTGACAAAAAACCAATTACTATCTATTAATTATGAATTGCCAATTAGGACGAATTGCTTGTTGCCAACTACCCGTCACCCGTAATTGATAATGGATTTGTTAGAGTACCAAGCTAAATCTTTATTTCGCCAGATGGCAATTCCGATTTTGCCGTCGCAGCGGATTGACAATCCCGCCGACCTCAAAGGACTGAAAATTCCTTACCCCGTTGTACTAAAATCGCAAGTGCGGGCTGGGGGACGGGGCAGGGCGGGCGGTATCAAGTTTGTGGAAAATACGATCGATGCCGTAGCAGCGGCTCAAACAATTTTTAATTTGCCGATCGAGGATGAATATCCCCAAGTCCTGCTGGCAGAAGCAAAGTACAACGCTGACCAAGAATTGTACTTAGCGGTACTCCTAGACCCCGTAGCCCGCCGCCCGGTGCTTCTGGGATCGAGACAAGGAGGTATGGATGTCGAAGGGTCGATCGAGCAAATGCAGCAAGTTGCCGTAGATCAAGAATTTTCCCCATTCTACGCGAGGCGTCTCACGCTGAAAATGGGATTGCAGGGAGACTTGATTCAATCGGTGAGCACCATTGTCGAAAAAATGTATCGGCTGTTTGTCGAAAAAGATTTAGATTTAGTAGAAATCAATCCTCTGGGCATCAGTCCGACGGGAGAGGTAATGGCTTTAGACGGTAAAGTCACCGCCAACGACGATGCCTTGGGACGGCATCCAGATTTGGCCACACTCTCGGAGAAAAGGCAAAGCAGCGGGTTGGGACGGGAAAGGAGAAGTCTCCATGCTGGGGGCGATCGCTCCCATTCCCACTCGAAGGCTCAGCACTCGCCGGAGTTTGACCCCAAATCTAAATCCCCACTCTCGAATTCCGAATCCCTGCAATTAATAGAACTAGACGGGAATATCGCGATTTTGTGCAACGGAGTGGGCCTGACAATGGCAACTCTAGATGCTGTAACCCACCAAGGAGGAAAACCAGCTAATTTTGTGAATATTGGTTCCCTAGACCGCTACTATGCAGCAAATGCCCTGCGCGATCGCGTGGAGTTGGGTCTGGAGTTAGTCGCTCAGGATAAAAGCGTTAAGGTGATACTTGTAAATATTGTGGGCAGCGCCTCCAAGACGGAGGAAATAATCGCCGCAGTAACCGGCTATTTGGAACGGAAAGCTCGCGCTAACCGCCACATCCAAGTTGTGCTGCGGCTGGTAGAGATCGATGCTGATGCTGTTAAAAAGCGTTTGGGACAGTTGCCGGTGCAGCTAGCTAGCACTTTGGATGAGGCCGCGGCCGCTTCTGTATCCTCCGTCAAGTAGCGGCAGTCGATCGGCAAACAACGAGATTTCTGTACAGACGAAGGCCTTCTGCTTTTTAAAGATCGAGTGTCAAGTGGGAAAAAATGAATTTAACTCCTGAAAGCAAAGTCCTAGTACAGGGCATTACAGAATCTCCCGCGTCCACCCGCGCCGCCCTGATGATGAAAGCATACGGCACGAATGTAGTCGCCGGTGTCAGTCCCGGTCGGGGGGGGCTGGAAGTGGAGGGAATTCCGATTTTTGATTTGGTAGAACAAGCAGTGGCGGCAGTGGGTCACGTTGACACTGCGGTAATTTTTGTAGACGCTTACTCGGTGCTGGATGCGGCTCTAGAAGCGATCGCGGGAGGAATTCGGCAAATCGCGATCGTCACTGGGGGAGTGCCTCCTCTGGATATGGTGCGCTTAGTCAGAAAAGCAGAGGCTACCGAAACTTTGGTAATCGGGCCCAACGGTCCGGGGATAATTGTGCCCGACAAACTGCTGCTGGGAACTCACCCCAAGGAATTCTACACTCCCGGCCCAGTGGGGGTGATCAGCCGCAGCAGCACTTTGACTTACGAAGTTGCCCTAGAACTGACTGAGGCGGGGTTGGGACAGTCGATGGCGGTTTGTATTGGCTGCGACGCGATTGTGGGTTCTTCTTTTATGCAGTGGCTGCAAATTTTGGACGAAGACGACAGTACGGAGGCGATGGTTTTGGTGGGGGAAGTTGGTGGATGGAGTGAACAAGCTGCGGCTTCTTACATCGCCTCGGCGATCGACAAACCCGTGGTTGCTTATCTGGCCGGTCGGTACGCTCCCAAGGGGCCGTCTTTGGGCCACGCCGGCATCCTGATCAGTTCTCGGGCGGCTGCCCAGAAAGCCTTTGGAGTTTCGGCCCCAAACAAAATGGCTGCCTTTGAAGAGGCGGACATACCTGTGGCGGCTCGACCTTCAGAGATTCCTAAGTTGCTCAAAAAATTGCTAAAGAAAAATTGATTGCTTTGGGAGTTTTCACAAAAGTCCTAACCCTTTTGGGGGTTGGGATAGGAGTAGGGCGGGGGCGGGTGTGGTCTCAAAAGTGTCAACAGAATGCCACAAAAGGCGCTTCAACCCGCCTTTAGGACACATTATGATTTTTTTACCAAAGCCCTCTGACCGGCGCCACAGGCTGCGGTGCGGGGGCTGGCAAGGGGGCGACGCGGCGCGGCGCTGGAGGCGGAGTTGTTGGCTGCACGCTGCGGCGAGGTTCGATCGGACTTTCGGGGCGAGTTGTTTCAGTTGTGCGAGTTGTCGATCGCCTCACATCTTGAAGCAGGCTTTGCAGAGTTCCGGCTATACTCTGAACTTTCCCAACAGCGGTGCGAACGCTGGCCACATCTACGTAAACCTCGTTGAGAGGATACTTTTTGAGGATTTCCAGCAGCGACACCTTACCGTCATCACCGGATGCCAGGATCACCGCTGCCCGCAGAGCTTTCCCGCTTTCTGTGCGACGCTGAGTCCGAATTGCTTGACCGATGTCGTCAGTGATTTTTTCTCCCGGGGTGCTGTAAACTACCCTCGCCAGATTAGCAGGATTTAAACCAATTTCTAAACCCATGAACCCCCGTATTACTTGCGCGTCCATTTTGGAGAACCGGATAATTTGTTGGAGGGTTGGCGTCGTCGTGCCGTTTTTAGCAAATTCTTCTAAGTCGCTGATATTGATGGCTTGTCTGATCGGGCCAAATGTGAGGACAACTTTTTCGGCCCCTAAAGCTCTACTGCTGCTAGATAATATGCTCCCGCTTGCTCCTAAAAATAGGGCAATGCCGATCGATACAAATTTTGTTAATTTCATATTCATTTTTACCGCTCGATTAAAATTATTTTTTCGAGATTTGTACATTATAGATGCAGCGGTTATATTCTACAAGGTCGCCCGTGTAATTTCTGCCTGCGTCACACCCACAATCTCGACCGAGACTTTTTCTCATCTTGACTTTAAGAATAAGTAACCACATCTGCCGAAATCTGTTCGCTTCTATTCTTTCTGCCTTCTACCTTCTCCATCTCCAGCCTTCTACATCAGAGTGTCTTCCGCCTTTTACAGAAGTGCCTTATAAAAATTATAGGAACTGCCCTCACGGGAGGACGTTCTTAATTGCACAAACATAAGGGGTCAATTGCTTCTTCTTTGTCTCTTAGGCAACTAAATCCCTCTTCCTTCTTCCCTCCTTCTTCCTTCTTCCCTCTTCCTCTTCCCTCTTCCTTCTTCCTCCTTCCCTCTTCCTTCTTCCTTCTTCCTTCTTCCTTCTTCCTCACATCCGTTACATCCGTTACATCCGCCCTTGCTAATCCGTTGCCGAACTTCCCTCTTCTCTCTTCCCTCTGCTATATGTTGAAAACCAAGCGCAAATCCCAGAAATCCAAACACAAGCACAGCGAAAAAACAACAGCGCTAAGCAAAAAAGAAGTAGCTGCACAAAAACGCAAAATTTCAGAAAAGCGCAATGAAATGGTGCAGGCGATCGCCATAAGCTGCTTAGTCACCGTTGCTCTCAGCATTCCCCTGTTGTTCGTAGCCGGCCCTAAGATTGCTATTGCAGGAGGCGCAGCCACAGCCATCTTGCTGCTTTCCTACAAATACCCCCGTCAAGCTTTGTGGACTTTTCTAATTTACCTGCCTTTCAGTGGTACAATTACTTACGCAATTGGTGGCGGGAATGCTGCATTTCAAGTAGCCAAAGATGCTTTCTACATACCAGCTCTCATCGCCCTAATTCAAAGCTGCAAAAAGAAACAGTTGCCCCTGTTCATTCCCAAAAAAATGCTTTCTACCTTCACCATCCTGTTAATGATGGCAATCCTGACTTTAATTTTTGTGAACGGGGAGATGCAGCTCAACCCTAGGGCGGGCGACAAACCCATTCTACAAGGAATTCTCGGCTTAAAAGTATTGATAGGTTACATACCGCTGATTGCTTGTA
This sequence comes from Microcoleus sp. LAD1_D3, assembly GCF_036702135.1. Taxonomy (NCBI): domain Bacteria; kingdom Bacillati; phylum Cyanobacteriota; class Cyanophyceae; order Oscillatoriales; family Microcoleaceae; genus Microcoleus; species Microcoleus sp. LAD1_D3. The sequence goes on from NZ_JAUBSB010000029.1 coordinate 17,070, forward strand.
CCTATTATCTGCTCCGCACTAAGAAGGATTTGGTATTTTTTAGTCGAATGCACATCGTTTTGGCGATCGTGTGCTGCCTTCTCGGTTTGATTCAGTACCTGTTGCTGCAAAGTGGAAAGTGTGCGGGAACCAGAGGAATGACCGGAGCAGAATTATATAAAGCAACGTTGGAAGCTAGATGTTTTGTCGGCGGTTCTTTGGTGTTCAGTCCAGAAGTCAAGTTTGTCCGCTTGCCGGGAACTTTTGTCGCGCCTTGGCAGTGGGCGTGGTTTTTAATTTCTAATGCTTTTTTAACCTTTGCTTCGGCCTTTTGCGATCCTTCATTCTGGTGGCGAGTTATCGGTTTATTTGGCATGGCTTTAGTATTTGCCAATGCAGTTATTTCCGGTCAAAGAGCTGCTTTAGTTATGGTTCCACTTGCTACAGCAATCCTGCTAGTTCTCACCGGTCAATTAGTTAATTTAAAACGATTTATTCCCATCGGTGCAGGACTGGCGATTCTGCTGTTTGTCGGTGCAGCAATTAACCCGGGAATTATCGAGCAGCGCTGGGAGAGTTTTGTTAGTCGCTGGAATGCTGCACCGCCCCAGCAGTTTCTCTTTAATCAGTTCGAGCAAAGCAACAATTTTATCATTGACAAACCTCTGGGTAGAGGTGTGGGACGAGCGACTAATTCAACGCGAATATTTGGTGCCACGCAGCTAATTGAAACTTTCCAACCTAAGTTGATCTACGAACTCGGTTATCCGGGAATGATTGCTTTTCAAATCATGGTTTTACACTTGGCTTTTCTCACTTTTAGAGCTTACCGTTCTGTGAAAGACAAAAGTTTGCGGAGTTACGGAGCTAGTTTTTGGGTTTTTGTTGGATTTATTACGATAAATACTCAATACTATCCGCTGGATGTAGATCCAGTGTCCGTGTATTATTGGGTTTTAGCTGGGGCGATTTTAAAGTTGCCCAAAATTGATAAACAGGTGCAGGATGAAAAGCACCAGGAAGTTGAGTCAAATGAATTGCAAATTCACCAGCCATTAAAGGAGAAAAAAATTATTGCATCAGCGCCTATTTGAGAATAGTTTTGAGTGTTGAGTTTGGTGGATTCTTTCTTGTCGCGTAACCCGCTTTCGCTCTGGGTAATACCAATATAGCCTGCCCTTCTGGGTTTATCTGTGCTAAAACCCACCCGTACAGGATATTGTGGCTCTTAACTTTACTGCGGTTGCCAAACCGGATTGCTAACATTCAAATCCTTGTCGTTTGCCAATTTAGTCAATGCCGAACCGTCCCGATTAATTACATACAAGTTGCTTTTGTCTCCTGGGATTTCGTTAAATATAAAAGCGATTTGCTGGCTGTCAGTAGACAAAGCTAATTCTGAAATTCCCGACGGTTTTAGCCGAGAATTTAGTTGATTTAGCTGGTTCCCTTCAGAATTGATGGCGTAGAGCTTTTGATTGTTGAACTCTCCAGCGACGAGAGTGTTAGTGAAAATAGGCCGATCGCACTTATCGGCCATAATTTATGGAAGCTGAAAAGTTGCAGAATTTGCAACAAGCTTTTCAGGGGCGGCCAAGATGCCCAACCCCTACTCCCCGTACTCAACTTAAACTCTTGTGGAACAGGCTTTTGTGGAACGGGCCTCTTGGCTGTTCCATATCCCAGGAGGAAATGCAAGTTAAAACGCATTTTATGGATTTCTTTCCTAATTTTCAAAGTGTTTGTCTGTCTATATGTCGCGACAGCCTCAAACTCTGTTTAATTCTGCCAATAATTAGCTCGAACATTTTTTTGCGGGACGGATTCTTGCTGCTGGGCGGCATCCCTAACTCGCAACACATCAAGTTCAAGTCAGTTGCACTCATTGCCAACAATTTTTGCCTCACCTCTTCTTCATTACCATTCTTAGCTTGTAAACGCAGTTCTTCATAAACTTCTAGAGCATTTCTAGTCGATAAATTAAGAGGTTTATTAACATCAGCACCCCTGGGAATATCCGAAGTTTTTGAGCCAGCAGAAATCACTCCCCGCTTGACTTGAGTCTCAAGCCTGGTTAATTTTCTAGCAACGTCCCGCAAGATTTCCTTAAGCTCGCCAATTTCCTCAACCAACCCCCCGCTTGCTTGTTCGGAAGCAGCCAAAATTTCTTTTTTACTCATTTCAGATACTCCTCACACTCGCGCCATAGTTTTTCAAATTCTCTAACTAATTCTCGCGGCAATTCTCCCTCATTAATCGCCCGTTTTAGCCCGACGCTTTCGCGAATAGTCGCTTCTAAAAATCTAACTTCTATGTTATTGTCTTTTGATATCTCATCGCAAAGTCTCTTTACTTCTCTCATGTAAAACTGAACTTCATTTGTCAGCAATCCTCCATAGGTTTTAGCTTTATTCATAAAGACTGCTATCTTGGGAAACGGATAAGGCTCAATCCGTTTCTGGAGCGAGTTTAAAACTAAACTCAACCCCCTAGAACCAAAATAATCGGGATTGACGGGAATTAATATTAAGTCGCAGCAAGAGAGTACGCTGTAGGTGAGGAGACTGAAGGAAGGCGAACAGTCAAAAAGCATCAAGTCGTATTTGGGGAGATTGGCAGAGTTGGCGATTTTGCCGATGAATCTGCGGATGAAGTCTTTAACGCTTTTTCCCTCAAATCCATCGATATCCAACCAATATAATTCTTCAACAGAAGGGACAAAATGCAACTGTTCGTCAATCTGATAAATGGTGTCGAAACCAACGGGAAATTTAAAATTCTGTCCGGCTTTTTTAAAGACTTCTAAAGCGTCGTAAATTGTGAGTCTATGTTTAAGAGATTTTTCGTACCACTTACCAAATTTGTCATCTAAATGACCTGTATTTTCGTTAAGTCCGATCGCCTCTGTGAGCGACATTTGCGGATCTAAGTCTAACATCAAGACTTCTAAGTCGGTTCCTTGGGATATAATATTTCCCAGACTCCAAGTGACGGTAGTCTTTCCGACACCGCCTTTGAAGTTGATTACGGCTATTGATTTAGGACTCATGGCTGGCTTTGTTTGGATTTTGCTCAAATATAAATTAAAACATATTGTGGCGGTTAGTCGATCGCGCGATCGGTCATGAGAAGCCCGATGTGTCGATTGACATAAAATGCAGACTATGATAAAGAAATCTATAATAGAATAAATAGCACATTATGTCCCATCAATTAACTCATTTGCACATCAAAAATTTTCGCTCCCTAGCAGATGTAAAAATTCAAATCAACCCTCTCAACATTATCTTCGGCACTAATGGAGCCGGAAAAACTACATTACTCGATACCATCTGGTTTGTGCGAGACTGTGCCATCAGGGGTGTTGATTTAGCTTCTTCTGAGAGAGATCATGGGATTGGTCTGCTGTGGGATGGAGCCGATGAGGGGGAAAATATATCAATCAAAATTGTAATCCCATCGGGTGAATACGAAGTTTCATTTGGTTATTCTTCAGGTAGAATCGAACCTTTTGCGGGAGAAAAGCTTTTTTCCGATCCTGATAATCCATTGATTGTTCGCATTATAGGCAGTGACAAAGCTCAGGTTTATCGTACAGACCTGCAAAAATTAGAATTCATTACACTCAGAGAACCAGAGAAATTAGCCTTAAGCCGATATATAGCATTTGAGCATAGCGAACCCACTGCCTCTAACATAGACAACTTATTGCGTGTTGTTCGCAACTATAACTCCCGGTCAGCTTCTTTGTTCAAGATAAAGCGATTTGGTTCCGAATCTGATTCTGGAGACCGATTACAAGACAGGTGCGAGAATTTATGGTCAGTTTTGCGGAATTTACATGATAAGCGAGTCCTTGATGAACGGTACGATACAATCATCAGTTTCATGCAAGAGAGCTTTCCAGCTTTTGATAATCTGTTTTTTGAACAAACAGGTCGATACACAGTCTATGGCAACTTTTTAGAAAAAGGACGGCGCAAACCAATTCGATCATCAGGAGTATCTGACGGTCATCTCCAGATGCTGATTAATCTCACAGCTTTGTTCTCTGAAGGACAGAATCGTTATTCACTAATTTTATTTGATGAGCCAGAAATCTCGCTTCATCCTTGGGCTTTAGCTGTTTTTGCTAAAGCTGTAAAACTCGCTACTGAAAAATGGAATAAGCAGGTTTTTATTGCGACTCATTCACCTGTATTAATTAGTCAATTTGAACCAGAAAATATTTTGACTGCGGAACTTGACAAGGAAGGAAAAACCGTCCTCAAAAGGATCAGTGAGATAGAAGGTATCCAAGATTTACTAGAAGACTATGCTACTGGATCGCTATATATGGCTGAGATGATTGCGCCTCAAAGTAAATCTGCATTAGAGGTAGCAAGTTAATGAATAGTCACGATACTACGAGTGACCAGCACTGTTATTTTTTCAAGTTTGGATTGCTGGTAACAGGAAAAACGGAAGAGGAACACATTCCCAAGTTATTTAGAACTCTGATGGAATTGGGTATTTGCTATTTTGAAGTTATTCGCAAGGTTGAGCAGCTAGGCGTAAGAACTTCAGAGAAAAACCTTAAGATGGTTGGAAGTGATAAAAAGATTCCTAATAATGATGCTGTAAGAATTGGATTCCCAGCGAGAGATTACTTAAAAGATCCATGTACTTATGTCCTGCTATTGGATGACCTAGAACACAATCGAACCGATCAAGCACAACAAATTCTTGAGCGATACCGAGATGCACTTGATCCTATTTTGCGCGACCAAAAACACCGTGCTTCAGTTCACTTTTTAGTGAATATGCTAGAAGCATACTACTTCGCTGATGCTGCTACCGTCAATGGAGTGTTAGGAACCAGCTTAAACGATTACGAGGGAGATGTGGAAACGATTCGCCATCCCAAAGGTGAACTAAAACAGATATATTCGGGCTTTAATGAAAAGGAACACGGCGGCAGAATTCTCGATAGACTTGATGTTGAAAATGTTTTATCTAATCCGAATACTTGTGCTTCTCTGAGAACCTTATTTGCATGGTGTTTAAAGGCTCTGGGGCAAATACCTACCAATAAATATCAGCTTTCAAGTGGAAAATTAAGTAACATAACCAAAGCACAATTGGATAATATTTAATTTTTTAAGTTATGGCAGGTTGTTACTGCCGATAAAACGTAAGGTGCACAATGTGCACCCTACAAGTTGTTTTAGCGTTTCACCCGTAAGGTGCAAATTGTGCACCCTACAAGTTGTTTTAGCGTTTCACCAACTTCTTAGAAACCTTCCGCAAGCGAATTGATTGTGGTGTTACTTCCACCAATTCATCCTGGCCGATGTACTCCAAAGCGCGCTCCAAACTCATATCGACTGGTGCTTGCAATTGCGCCAATTCTTCACCGCCAGATGCGCGGTGGTTTGTCAACTGCTTCGACTTGCAAATATTCAGCTCCATGTCATCATCTCGGTTGTTTTCTCCGATAATCATCCCTCTGTAAACCTTGGTTCCGGGGGTAATGAAAAATACGCCGCGGTCTTCAGCATTTTTCAGTGAATAAGTAGTTGCAACTCCTTCTTCAAAGGAAATCAATACTCCGTTGCGACGGGCGACAATTTCTCCACCGAGGGGGCGATAGTCGAGGAAGCTGTGGTTCATAATTCCAGCGCCGCGAGTCAACCGCATGAACTCGCCTCGGAATCCAATCAAACCGCGAGCGGGGACTGAAAATTCGATTTGGGTGCGACCGGTGCTGCTGACGTGCATATCTTGCATTTCTGCTTTCCGCTGACCAAGGCGTTCGATGCAGCCGCCGACTGCTTCTTCGGGTACGTCTAATACCAAACATTCAAAAGGTTCGCAGGGACGACCGCCGATTTCGCGGAAGATTACTTGCGGTTGAGATACTTGGAATTCGTATCCTTCGCGACGCATATTTTCGATCAGGATTCCGAGGTGGAGTTCGCCACGGCCGGATACGAGGAATTTGTCGGGAGATTCGGTTTCTTCGACGCGCAAGGCGACGTTGGTTTGGAGTTCTCGCATTAGCCGATCGCGAATTTGTCGCGATGTTACCAAACTACCTTCTTGACCGCAGAACGGCGAATCGTTCACCGAGAAAGTCATCTGCAAAGTCGGTTCATCTACCTTGATTAAAGGCAGCGCTTGCGGGTCGTTCGGACAGGTAATTGTCTCGCCAATATACGCATCAGCAAAACCAGCAACGGCGACAAGATTACCAGCAGAAGATTCTGGGATATCAATCCGCTTCAGGCCTTCAAAGCCCATCAATTTGGTAATTTTTGATTTGACAATGGCGCCACTTTCGGTGATTAAGACTGCTTGTTGACCGATTCTAATCGTGCCGTTGTGGATGCGGCCGATGACGATACGACCGACGTATTCTGAGTAATCTAAGGTGGTTACTTGTAGTTGTAGTGGCTTGTTGGGGTCGCCTACGGGGGGTGGTACGTGGTCGAGGATTTCTTCAAAGAGGGGCTTCATATCTACCCCTTCGTCTTCGAGGTGTTTTTTGGCGTAACCGCTTAAGCCGGAACCGAAGAGATAGGGAAATTCGCACTGATCGTCGTCAGCACCTAGTTCGAGGAACAGATCCAAAACTTTATCGACGGCTTTGTGGGGGTCGGCTCGCTCGCGATCGATCTTATTCACAAAGACGATCGGGCGCAGTCCTTTTTCTAGGGCTTTTTTGAGCACGAACCGGGTTTGCGGCATCGGGCCTTCGTTGGCGTCTACGATCAGCAAACAGCCGTCAACCATGCCGAGAACTCGTTCGACTTCTCCGCCGAAGTCCGCGTGTCCGGGGGTATCGACGATGTTGATCAGGGTTTCTCCGTACCTGACGGCGGTGTTTTTGGAAAGGATGGTAATGCCACGTTCGCGCTCGATGTCGTTGGAGTCCATGACGCAATCTGGGATTTCTTCCCCTTCGCGGAAGATCCCGGACTGTCTGAGGAGAGCGTCCACAAGGGTGGTTTTGCCGTGATCGACGTGAGCAATGATGGCGACGTTGCGAATGGGAAGACTCATAATGCGTCTGGAACGTTAAACGGATCTAACTAAAGATTTCTTAATAATTGTAGCGCATCGAGTCAAGGGCCGATCGAGCACGGCTGCCAGATTGGAGTGCGATCGTCGGTAAAATCAAGATTATGGAAGCGCAACCGAGAGAAATTGAGCGTTACACTACCCCTGACGGCAGAGTTCCTTTCGATCGGCGATCTTGAGTTGGCCCTGGTGAAGAAGGTGGGATACGGGGCGATCGCCGATATTAAGATGAGGGTGCAAGTACGATCGGCTTTATGGAAGTACAACATAGGGAAATTCAGCGTTACACGACACCAGACGGCAAAGTTCCTTTCGATGAATGGTTTGACTCTCTGCGGGATCTCAATGCCCAACTCAACATTAATGTCAGACTTAAGCGAGTCATTGCAGGTAATCTCAGAGACTTTCGCTCTGTGGGAGAAGGAGTCTTTGAGTTCAAGATTGACTGCGGCCCGGGCTATCGGGTGTACTTTGGACAAGTAGGCTTAACCTTAGTGCTGCTGCTGTGTGGAGGAGATAAAGGCAGTCAAAACCAAGATATTAGCAAGGCCAAGGAATATTGGACAAATTACAGGAGTTAAAACAATGGTTAAAAGTTTGCCTTACCATCCTTTTGTGATTTCACATCTTCAAGATCCGGCATATTCGGCTGGCTATCTGACGATGTTTTTGAATGACCAAGAAGAGGGAGATTTAGAGCTTGGTATTTTGCCTTCTGCTTTAAAAGATGTATTTGAGGCTCTGGGCGAACCGAATATGTCTGCGGAGGATGCTAAATTGCATCTGGAAAAATTAGAGGTTTTGATGTCGCAGAAGGGAAGTGCGACAATTTATGCTTTGGCGAATTGGCTGAATGCTCTGGGATTGAAGTTAACAGTGGCGGTTGTTCTAGGGGATGAAGGGGAAGAGTCAGGTTCTTTTGCTGGTGCTGAGTTGGCGGAAGTTGGTAATGTTTGAGAAGGGGCGATCGCCTTTATGATGATGAGCGAGTAGTTGCGATCGACTTTATGGAAGTAGAACCCAGAGATATTCAGCAGTATCAGATACCTGATGGCAAAGTTCCTTTCTCGGAGTGGTTGGAATCTCTTCGAGACTTTAAAGGCAAAGCCAAGATTGTTAAAAGGCTTGAGCGGGTTAGCGATGGCAATCTGGGAGATTCTCGATCGCTGGGAGAGGGAGTCTGGGAATTTAGGATTGACTTTGGCCCGGGCTACCGCGTCTATTTTGGACAAATAGAAACAACTATAGTGCTTCTGCTGTGTGGCGGAGATAAAAGCACTCAAGAGCAAGATATTAGCACAGCTAAGAAATATTGGAGAGAATACAGGAGCAGAAAAAATGCCTAAAAGCGTACCTTACCATCCCTTGAAAATTAAATCTCTCAAAGACCCCTTATTTGCTGTGGCTTACCTCACAGAGATCCTTGACGAGGAAGAAGGAGATTTGGAATTAGGAATCATGCGAAAAGCACTTCGAGATGTATTTGAGGCTCTGGGCGAACCAAATATGTCTGCTGAAGATGCTAAATTGCATTTGGAAAAATTAGATATTTTGTTGTCCGGAGAAGGAAGTGCGACAATTTATGCTTTGGCAACTTGGCTGAATGCTCTGGGATTGAAGTTAACTGTTGCGGTTGATGAAGGGGACAAAGGGGAAGAGGAAGATTCTGTTGCTGCTGCAGAGTTGGCGGAAGTTGGTAATGTTTGATTTGGGGCGATCGAGCTTTAAGCTACTAATTAGACATTGACGGCGATCGAACCCCGATCGCTAAAGGAAGTAGCCGATCGCTCCGGGGTCTCTTACAATACTGTTAAAAGTTATGCCCGATCGCCCGGTATGGCAATGGCTGACATCGGTGCTCTGCTAAAATTGGCGCGGACGTTTGATGTGTCGATCGAAGAATTGTTGGATTTTGTCGAACAGTAACAAATTACACTTAAAATAAACCAGCGCCACCAGCGCCAACCAGTTCGGCCTCGCAGGGACGAGCGACTGTGGGCCCAAGCAACAGATGCGAGAGTTGGCGGATGGGACAGGGCGAAGAGTGAAAGAGATGATATATTCTCAGCGGCAATTGTAGCTGTTCGATCGCCCATATCAGTCTACAATTTGTAACGTTGAGCCTTATTGAAGTGCAGGAGTGGAGCTGGCTTGGATAACGCTAGTCTGTCAAGAAAACCCCCGCAAGCCTCGGAGCTTGTCGCCGACGAAATTCCAGAAGCAGTGCGAGACCACCCATACCCAGAAGCAGGGCAGAGTCAGTCTAAGAAAAAAGGGCTGATTTGGAAACTGCTAGGGTTGGCCGCATTAGCCTTTGGGGTCAGCATCTGGCTGCACCTCAACTTTAACTTGTTCTCAGATACCAGTCAGGCAGAGCAAACTCAACAAGACTCAGCGCCGACAAGTTCCGCGTCTCCGTCTGTCCCGAGTCCAGCTACCACTCCAAAAGTCCCCGCAATCCCAGAAAACCTGCTGGGACACTTGCCGTACCCAGAAGCACCAGCCAAAGACTTGGTAAGCGTCACCTCCGACGGTAGCGTCAAACTCCGCACCTCAGCAGCAGCAAAATATCAGGAAATGGCCAACGCCGCCGCAGCATCAGGCATCTATTTCGCTCCCATATCCGGCTTTCGCTCCCTGCAAGACCAACAGCACGTATTTTTTGACGTGAAAGCCGAACGCAGGCAAAACGCCAGCAAGCGAGCCGAAGTCAGCGCCCCACCAGGTTACAGCGAACATCACACCGGTTATGCGATCGACATCGGGGACGGCGGATTTCCCGATACTAACCTCAGTCCCAGTTTTGAAAATACCCAAGCATTCAAGTGGCTAGAAGCCAACGCCGTCGCCTTCAGCTTTGAAATGTCCTTCCCCAAAAACAATCGCCAAGGCGTCAGTTACGAGCCTTGGCACTGGCGGTTTGTGGGCGACAAGCAAAGCCTCGAAACTTTCTACAAAGCTCATTCCATGAAAAAGTAGAAGTCAGTTGTCAGTTGTCAGTTGTCAGTTGTCGGGAGAATAAAGGAAGATTTTCGTAATTCTCCCCCTCTCCCCACTCTCCCCCTCTCCCCACTCTCCCATTCCCCCACACCTCCACTCCTCTACTCTCCGCCACTTCGTTGAGCCAAACTCGTGATTGCAATCTATCCAGGCAGCTTTGACCCCATTACCTTCGGTCACGCAGACATTATCGAGCGGGGCTGCAAACTGTTCGATCTGGTAATTGTTACCGTAGTGAGAAACCCCAGCAAAACCCCTCTGTTCACCGTAGAGGAACGGATCGAGCAGATCCTGCGCTCTACCCAACACTTGCCAAACGTAGAAGTAGACAGTTTTGAGGGTTTGACAGTAAACTATGCTAAGATTCGACAAGCCAAAGTGCTGCTGCGGGGGCTCCGGGTACTAACAGATTTTGAAATGGAACTCCAGATGGCCCACACCAATAAAACCCTTCTGGGTGAAATTGAAACAGTTTTTTTGGCAACTTCTAACGAGTACAGCTTTTTAAGTAGTAGTGTAGTTAAAGAAATAGCCAAGTTTGGTGGCTCCGTAGATCATCTTGTTCCGAAACACGTCGCCCTAGATATTTACAAATGTTACGCCAGCAGGAACCAACTCGCATCGAACCCGACACTACCGGACGCGGCACTGAGAACGAATCACCTCAGAACACAGCCACCTTCGGAGACCCCACCCGAACCGCAGGAGTAGACATCCAGCGGGAATTGAACCGGCTTGAGGAAATTGTTCTCGACAGTCCGCGAATTCCCATGACCAGACGCACTCTGGTGGATGAAGAACAGTTGCTCGATCAGTTAGACTTGGTGAGGCTAAATTTGCCGATCGCCTTTCAGGAAGCCGAGACAATCATCCGGCACAAGGACGACTTGCTTCAAGAGGCGGAACTTTACGCTCAGGAAGTGATAGAAGCCGCAGAGCAGCGAGCTGCAGAACTTTTAAACGATATGGGCCTGCTCCAGCAGGCGAAGATAGAAGCAGATCAGTTGCGGCAGCAAGTTTTGCTCGACTGCGAGGCAATTCAGCAGGCGACGCTGGCGGAGGTCGAACAAATTCGCTACCAGGCTCAAGAGGAATTGGAAGAGATGAGAGTCAGGGCGATGGCTGAATGCGAGGAAATTCAAAACGGAGCCGATGATTATGCCGACCAAGTTCTCGATAATATCGAGCACAAGTTGAGCGATATGCTGCGCGTGATCCGCAACGGGCGCGATCGGTTGGATAGTGTTTCTGCATCGCACATCCACCACACCAACGGTTAGCCAAGAGTTAACTCATGGCTTGAACATTTCTAAAAGTCCACCTAATTTAGGTAGACTTTTTTTTTCGCAATAGTTTTTATAGTTTTTATTCCTCAACCCCAGCACTCGGTGACTTATTTTGGCCGACATAAGTTTTGTGAATATCAAAGCAAGTATAACATTTTATGATATCCTACTCTTCATACCAAATCCGGCTTAATTACCCCCTTTATCTCGCTGGTGCGTGGGAGGGCAGTTCCCTTGACTCTTGAGCGATTTCAACCGCCGAATGATAAAAGGGATAGCCAACCCGGATTTTGTATCAGACAAAACATTCCTAATTGGACTCAAATTGTGGCAATCTAATTTGAACCATGCAACAAGTTTCTAATCGATTTGCTGAATTTGACTTGATCCGAGCTTTAGCGATCGTCAGTGTGGTTATTACTCATGCTGGGTTCTTCGCATTTCGCGATCGCAGAATTTTATTTGTGGCGATCGATACATTTCAACTATTTTGCGTACCTGCATTTTTACTGTTGAGCGGTTTTTTTCTCACCAACAAACGGGAAAATCAAAATAATCCCGCACTGGTAGTCAAAAAAAGACTGTCAAAAATTCTACCGCCTTATCTGTTTTGGTCAGTAGCGGTGTACATCTTAAATAATTTGGGAGGAATCCAAAAATTTGATTTACTTTCATTACTCAGAGATATCTTGACGGGTTCAGTGATGCCTCCCTATTACTTCATCGTTGTGATTGTTCAATGCTACGGCTGGTGGTGGCTGCTAGTGAAATTCAGAGTTTTAGAATCCAGAAAAGTTTTGGCTTTGGGCTTAACAATTCAAACAATTTTTACAATCTTCTTCTACTTAACCGCTTTCCAATACATATCAATACCTCTACCTTTGATGGAGCGCTGGCTTTTTAGTTGGATTTTGCCCTTTTCAACTGGTCTATTGTTGGGTGGCTCCTATGACAAAATTCAACCCGTTCTCGAACGGATGAAAATGCCAATTTTAGGGGCAACCATGCTTTTTTATCTAGCTAGCATTTTGGAATTTTACCTAAAAAGTGGAGTTAATTCGGAGGCATGGTTTCTCAGATCGTTTTTTAAACTATCTGCTCAAGGATACGCAATTTGGTTCGTATTATCGATCCTCGCATTTTCTAAGAGTATCGCACTTCCCAGTAGAGTATCTGGGTTAGTCAAAATATTGGCTGCTTACTCATTCCCTATATATCTCCTGGATTCGACAGTAGTGAAATATGTCTTGTTAGTGTTTTATAAGTTTATTGACCCGGTAAATCCGCTGCTGAAGCTCGGCTTTTTAGTTGCCGGGACTCTGTTAGGTTGTTGGGTCATTATTTACTTGTTGCAGAAACTTTTGCCCAAAAAATACAGCCAGTACATTCTGGGAATTTAATCAAATTTTGTGTTTCAGCGGATGTCTTCATAAAACTGCTTGAGATACCGGGGAGAAACGCCAAAACCCCACAAAAAACCAATCGAAAGATAGATGGCAATTGCTTTAAATTCGCCCCACGTCGCAACTCGACGATCGCTACTTTCCACTACCCGATTGACTAACTTAAGTCTCCCCCGTCGCACTAACTTCAAACATAAATCCGCTTCCTCCATAATTGGCAGCGCGGCATCGAAACCAGCGCATTCCCAAAAATCGGTACGGCGGCAAAAAATAACTTGGTCGCCAAACAGCAGGCGCAATCCTTTGAAAAATAAATGAGGTCGAAATAACAGTGGCGCGTAATAAGTTTTCAGGTAATTGTGGAGGGAAAAACCCCATCTTGTTTGCTGCGAACCAGCCATCAGGGAGATAAACCCGCCGCCGGCAATTTCGGCATCGGACAATGTTTTCTGGATGACTGCTACAATGTCGTCGGGAACTAAAGTATCGGCGTGGAGAAAGCACAGAATTTCACCGGTGGCGACTTGAGCACCTAAGTTCATTTGCAGGGATCGTCCGGCTGTACTGCTAGAAATAACGCGGGTGGCGGTGGAAAGTGCGATCGCCACTGTTTCGTCTTGACTGCCGCCGTCTACCACCAACACTTCCCAAGCAGGAGGATTAAGGATGCTGAGTTGGCGGAGGGTGCGTTCCAGACAAGTCGCTTCGTTGAGGGCTGGGATGATAATAGAAACGCGATCCATCTGGTTGAAATTTATGCCAGAGATATTATAATAAACAACTGTGGCGATTCACAACTCACGAGAAAATAGAACTTACGCGGACAGATTCAAAAACCCGGTGTCTGCCTGTGAACTCGTCACGAAACTTCCGATTTTTTACAGAAATGGGTTTTTTTGGCGTCATTCCTATAAAATCACGCAAAAGTGCAATCGCCATCTATATTTTCCACTAATCGGGACTGAGAAAATCGTGCAGAAAACAGAAGTAAAAAATGATTTAGAATTTTATGAGGAAAATGCCGATAATTGGTGGGACGAAAATGCTAAAATTTATGCCTTATACCATCTAAACAAACCCAGATTTGAGTTTTTCGACAGGCACGCGACTAACTGGCAAGGGCTGAAAACCTTAGATGTCGGGTGCGGCGGTGGCTTTTCTTGCGAGTTTATGGCCGAGAGAGGCGCTATTGTTTCTGGAATAGATCGATCGGAGAAATGTATTGTAGCAGCTCAAAATCACGCAGTTAGCAGCGGTTGGGAGATTGACTACAGGCAAGGTTTTGCCGAAAATATGCCCTACCCGGACAATACCTTCGATGTTGTAATTTGCGTGGATGTTTTGGAACACGTGGCCGATTACAAAAAAGTTGTGTCTGAGGTTCACAGGATTCTTAAGCCTGGGGGATTGTTCTTTTTTGACACAATCAACCGAACTTTTTCCTCGCAAGTTGTGATGATTGGGCTGATGGAAAATATTTTGCAGGAAATTAGGCGGGGCGTTCACGATTGGGAAAAGTTTATTACCCCGGATGACCTGTCTGTGGTAATGCGCGATACGGGTTTCGGCAAGATTGAAATTAAAGGTTTTGATATGTTTGGAGAAATGGGCGCTATTTTAGCCGAGATGCACGGTTTTTGGGGGAATTTTACAAGTGGAAAGCAGCTATTTCCTTCGGGGGAAAGTTTACAAAAAGTTTCTCAAGTGCTAATCTCTAATATAGCTAACTATTTTGATTACAAAAAGTCTGGCTTGTTTAAAATCAAAATTAATGAGGATACGTCGATTATGTATGTTGGCGTAGGGGCGAAGAATTAGTCGGTTAATTGTTGACTGTTGTCATTAGGGGCGGGTTTTAGACTGGTTTTTGCGATCGACAAATCCGGCTAAAACCGGCCTCTCTTGCATTTTGTAGGGTTCGCGGCACCTTACCCTGTTGAGTGCAATACACATCTTCCATAGGGAGACGACGCCGTATCCTTACTATATTGCGGGCAATTGAGAATTGCTATATTGGCGATCGCACGACAAACCTAATTTTAAGAACTAATTGCGAATTATTACCAAATATTTTTAATGTTAAGTCATCGCACCTCGCAGTTTGATCGCCCAAAAACACCGCCCCGTCTTTATTTGGGGCTGCTCGCGTTGAGCGGATACCTAGCTTGACTGCCTTTAGTAACAAATCTTAATATTTAACTATTGACAATTTATCTAAATTGCATGGTAGCTTATTGAATATTAATTGCAATAACTGCCGGAAGTTAACAGTACCTGGAGGTCAATCACCGTGACAGCAGCAATAGTTTCCGCATCCGCCGATCGAATCAGCGACGGACAACCCGCCGACAGCCAAAAACTGATGAGTTTGGGTAAAAATTCCGAAATACCTGACCTCGATAACTCCAAAGATGTAACCCTCACCGTCTTAGAAGGAGCGGGAACTCTCACGGTGTGCGATCGAACAGTCACTTTAATACCGGGAGTATTTGTGTTTGTACCCGCTGGCATCCCGCGCAGCCTAAAAGTACAAACGACGCTGAATTTGTTACTAATTGACTGCGAACCAGACCCCGATATGAGCGAGTCAGCTTGGTTGATGAATTTTCAACTTTAACCCCATGAAAAAACAGTGTCCTTGCTGCCTTGACTCCCTAATTTATCAGGTTTGCCACAACCGTGTCTACTATTTTTGTCTGAATTGCAGGCAAGAAATGCCAAATCCTGACTCAAAAAGAATAAATCTCAAACACTGTCAAGTTTCATATTCGGAGTAAAAATGTCGAAAGCAGTTGGTCTTTTCTAGGGAACTACAACTCAAAAAACTGACTCTGTAGTGACATGATTCGGGATGAATTTGGCCGCGATATCGTGACCTTGCACGATATCTGCAGCGGTGAAAATGATGATTGTGCCGAATACGAATGTCCGATTATCAATACTTCGGACAGTGTTTTATGGCCTACAGTACCAGCGGATTAGTTGGTTTAATGTATGCGCGCCGCTATCCTCACAACGTAAGTTATTTGGGACTTTTAGCTGCAGGTTTGCCATCTGCTATTAATTGGCAAGCAAATTACTATACGCATTTTTCAGCTTTACGCTGGACTGGCGAACAAGTTTTGAATCAAAGGGTTGGCGATATGCTGGGATTGCAAAATCAAAGTATAAATCACAGATTTATCTCCTATTTTGAGCATGACTTAGCCAGTTCTCCTTGTCCTCACTCCTTATTTAGGATGAGTGATTCCCGCGATGAAGGTGTAGAAGTACCTTTGTTGATATGCAGCAGCAAAACGGATTTTGTTGTATCTCATATTGTCATGCGCCGCTGGTCTAAATTTCTTAAAAAAGGAGTTTGCCTTTGGGAATGTCAAGACGGTAGGCATTTTTTTACCCACTTCTATCCCGAAAAACTCGGCGAAAAAACACTAAATTTTGCGATATCTCTACACAGCCGCCAAGCAATTTTAAATTTTAAATTTTATGTCGCTCTTGCTGTTTTTTTTCAAGTGATACCGAAACTTTCTGTGGCAAAGACTACATTAATTCCGGTAGTTCATGGGAATTTTTGCAGAGCTGCTTCTATTGTTTTGGTGCAGTTGCCCCAGTCCATTCCGCCAATTTTAGTTTGTAGGGTTTGGAGGGATGGAGTTTGAGTGAGCATCAGTATTTTTTTTAGATTTTAGAATAATTGTAAAAAATATTTAACATATATTCAGATGTTTGAGTAAATGGTATGCTAATTGTATTGGATTTGTCAATTAGTTTTTTTGAATCAACCGCAGAAGCGCTCTTGACGCAGAGGAAGGTAATAGTAGATTAAAAAGGAATTATTGGCAACGATTATAAAATATTTTAACATCTGGTTAACAAACTCAGCCCTAGCCTGGGCAGAGGGATACTAGGTAGTGAGAGAATTTTAATGACTCGCCCCAACTCCTCAAATAGCGATCGAGCAAGCATATATACTTAAATGTTAGGGCGAGCACAGGGGCACCGCCCCTACCGATTCACAATTTATCAAGAATTATGCCAGCAAGTTTTCTGCCAAAGTCGATCGCACAACTCACAGAATCTACCTCAATTGCCTTAGCCCAAAGCATTCAACAAGCAGCAATTACAACTCCCCTCAGCCAGCAGCCAATTGCCACAACCTACGCGCGCCAAGGCAGCGGTAACACACCGATTTTGCTAATTCACGGCTTCGACAGTTCCCTGTTTGAATTCCGCCGCCTGTTGCCGCTGCTGGCTGCCGAAAATGAAACTTGGGCGGTTGATTTGTTGGGTTTTGGCTTTACAGAAAGAGTGGCGGGTGTGGCATTCAGCGCGAGGGCAATTGAAAGTCACCTTTACTATTTTTGGAAAACGCTAATTTCGCAGCCTGTAATCTTAGTCGGTGCTTCAATGGGAGGTGCTGCTGCAATTGATTTCACTCTCAATTATCCCGAAGCTGTAAAACAATTAGTGTTAATAGATAGCGCAGGTTTTGCCATCAGTTCTAATAAAGGAAAGTTTTTAATTCCTCCTTTAGGGTATCTGGCAACTTCATTTTTGCGAAATCCCAAAATCCGCCAGCGAATTAGCGTCAATGCTTATTTCGATAAAAATTTGGCTTCTCAAGACGCTCAAACTTGTGCTGCTTTACACTTGGAAATGCCCAACTGGAATCAAGCTTTAATTGCGTTTACCAAAAGTGGCGGTTATGGTGGTTTTGGGGAAAAATTATCGCAAATTCAGCAGCAGACGCTGATTTTGTGGGGAAAACAAGACCGCATTTTGGGGACGGCGGATGCGGAAAAGTTTGCAAGGGCGATCGCAAATTCTCAACTAATTTGGATACCCGACTGCGGACACGTTCCCCACTTAGAAAAGCCACAGATTATCGCCCAGCATATTTTAGAATTCATCACGAAAAGCGGACTCACGCAAAAAAATTAAACTTAGGGTGCGCGGCGGCGCACCTTACATATATGTTTTCCCTTGCATATTTGGTATAGTTTGAGGTCAAATAGACAGGTTTCAAACTTTCGGCAAATACTTTTGTACGATCGTCCATCCTGTGAGCAACACAGTCACAAATCCCCCAAACAAGGCCAAATTAGTGCCGATGTGGAGGGGACGCGCCCAAGGATGTTTAGGGCCAATTTGCAGCCCACTTCCAACAGAAACTAACACCAAAGCAACAACAGCTAACCCCGCCGGTAAATGAGCCGAGTGACCCAAATTGCCGTAGTATCCTAGCGTACCGACTACACCAATTCCCAGCAGTAAAATTACCAAAGTCGCCATCCCCGCACCAGTCGCCACATGGAAAGGACGCAGCCATTTAGGGCGTGGTTGTTTGGTACTCCGAGTGGCAAACATCCACGTTCCAGTAACGGCCAGCAACAGGTAAGCTAACAGGGAAACACCCATTGACCAAGCAGCTATTTTCCACAACCACAAGAAAGAAGGCAGATTCATCGGTTGCATCCCTAATTAGGATTTTCCACAAAAGGTTTCACTCCGATTTTACCTGGACTTGAAAGCAAAAATGAATAATTTTGAGAGAAAGTGCGATCGGACTATCCACAGCTTGCTTCCGTCTTACCTTGAAGTCAAACGAACTTTCTCTGATACTCAGCATTTACGCTAGAGATTTGTCGCTACCCTTTTTAGGAGCCGCCTTTCCATTCTAGCTCCCCGCTTTTGCTGTCGAAGGGCATTTTATAAAACCCTAATTTTTGTTCTAAGATTAATCGGAAAAAAGGCAGACCTTCAATTAAATATCTTTTCCACAATCTTCTCGGTTCACTTAAGAGTCGGTACGCCCATTCTATGCCGACTTCGCTCATCCATTTGGGAGATCTTGCTTTGCAACCAGCCTCAAAATCAATGGTTGCACCTACTGCTAAGAAAATTTTGACGTGCGTTAATTTGCTCTTGTATTTAACCAGCCACTTCTCTTGCTTGGGCGCTCCCACTCCTATGGCCAGGACTGTAGCTCCTGATTTATTGATCGTGTCTATTATTTTTTCACACTCTTCCTCATTGTTTTCAAACCCAAAAGAAGGAGAATGTGCTTCAACCACTATTTCTCTACCAATTTTTTGGTTGATTTTTTCTTGGGCTTTCTTAGCAATACCTTCGGCGGCTCCTAGTAAAAATATTTTAATCTCCTGGTTATCTTTATGATACATATAAAATGCAGGGAACAAGTCAGAACCAGAAATTTTTTCTTTGATAGGAGTACCCAAAAACTTAGAGGCATACATCAATATTTGACTGTCGCAGACTCTATAAGTAGAGGTATTGTAAGCTTCATAGAAGTCGCGGTCATACTGCAACTTAATCAAGTGGTCTACATTTGGCGTAAATACGACACCACCTTCGTAGTCGAGTTTTTCAAACAACTCTGTTATTGACAAGTTATCGATGGAGACATTCAATAAATTAACTGTTTTCATTTATTATTCCCTTCCCGCCTTATATTAAACTACCACTCAAACTATTATAACCCAAACTACAGCCTGATGTTTTCACTAATGGGACACTTCAGTGAATATACTTTTCTCAGTATATCCTCGTACACCCTACCTGTCCAGTCAGGATGTTTAAAGATTGTGTAAAGAATCAGCTCGTTTTATAAAAAAGTGTATGAAGCCCATTTGTGTTTACAAATCGCAACACAGATTCAATAAAAAAGCCATTCCTTGCTAAGACTAGAAGCATTGCAAATTAATGGAAAAAATAATTTATTTATGAGATTAAAATTTTAACCTAGTAAGAAATATCGTGCAATTTCCGAACTTGATTTTATCCAAAAATGGTAGATTTTTGACGTTTTGTCTCCAGGGAAGGCAAGATAGTTTCAATCTTGAAGTGAAGCAGCGATCGCATTCCCGAAAATCATCCTGATTTTTGGTGAACCAGCGACTGTCTTCTTGGTGGCGAACTGGTTTTCTTGGCCTTAAGACTTTCTGGAGCTTTTAAGACCAGACCTGATATTCCTCCAGCAATCAGCGCAAAAATCGGGTTAGTCATAGCATTCAAAACACAGTCAAACACGTACATAGTTAAGGCTATTCCCAGGGTGGCAGCAGGTGCTACTTTGGGATTAGACCAGGTTCTGGCGGGATACTTGAACACGCAAAAGACGATAACAGGAAGTAACAATGAAGAAAATAAACTAACTAAACCGACTACACCGTTGATGCCAAATGCAATAATCCATAAGCTGTCGGTAACTGAGATATCTTGACCGTATTCGTTATACACGCGGTTTCCGCCCGAATCTCCCCAGCCAAACATAAATCTTTGCCGCGCCTTTTCCCCCAATATCTCTTCATTGTCAAATCTAAACTTCAAAGAGCCGGCTCGTTCTTCGCCAAATACTTGATTGATGAATCCAATCACGTCTTGGCTCGAAAATTGACCCGATGCAGCTATATACAGATAAAACACTATATATCCAATTATCAATAGCAAGGGCAAAGAGGTGCGAAACAACTTGGCAGAGAATAATATGACCAAGGCTATTCCAAATAAACTGTAGGCGCCAGTAGAACGGCACAGGAAAAAAGCGATAGTTAATATAATTGCTAAAGTCTTGATGTTACGCCCCATAAACTTTTTGAGCGTCCCTGTTTGCCACAGCCAAACAGCAATTAAGGCGGCTGTCATCATCCACAGGCCCACCATCAAACCGTGCTGCATAAACACTACTGGTCTCCACCCCCCCAAACGCCTTGCTTGACCCCAGTCCTCAAAGGCATTGACGCCGTAAATCATTTGGTGCAGAATTGGGCCCCTAACCCCTTCAACTAAAGTAAAAGGAATGTAGGCTAACCCACCTGCAAAAATCCCGATCGCCAATTGTCGCAGCCCGTCTAAACTACCCACATACAAGCGTCCTAAAAAATAAGGCAGACCCCAAGTAACGATTTGGTTGACAGTCGGAGAAATCGGGCTGCCACCATTACTAACTTGTGAAACAATTGGACACAAACAGTAAATTACCATTGGCACGTCCAGCCAACCGGGCTTAAAAGAGGTGAGGCGCGCAGTATCGTAGATCAGAGTCCCCAGCAAAATGCCGTAGCAAGCTGCGGAGATTTTGGTATACGGTGGCAATGAGGGGATGGGATAAGAAGCTTGCGGTAAAAAAAGCCACGCTACCACAAAACTTATAATTACTGCCCGCTGAGCCGGAAACCTCACAAACAGGTAACAAACGACTGGAATAAAGCCGAACATAGCAAGTGGGATTAATGCAACCATAGTTTTTTAGTGCAGTAAAATTGTAGAAAGACAACTCAAATTGCCCGATAAAAATTCTCGGGCGTTGCTGATTTACGGTATGAAAGGCTAAATATGCCAGTCATAGAAACCAGTATCCACAAAGCTTCTGGATGTTCAACTTATTTTTTTCATACCCTGATTAAGTAACGCCAATTCTCGCTTAAACGATCGCCCAACCCCAATATTTTAAATCAACCTCAATTTTATGTCTTGTTCGTTAATTGTGCCTGACGTTCCAAAGCAGTGTACAGTGCCGCCTCGAAGAGATTAGTTGCATCCTCCCAGGTATAATTTATCACCGTCTGCAAAGCAGTCTCGGACATTGCCCGCCATTCGGCATCAGACAACTGACAAATCTGCTCGATCGCTTTTGCCATATCCTCTGGGTCTTGTGGCTTGACAAGTATGCCACCACCGCCCGCAAGTAGTTCCGGAGCCGCACCAGCAGGAGTGCCAATGACTGGAGTGCCGCAAGCCATAGCTTCTAAAATTGGCAAGCCGAAGCCTTCGGAGCTGCTGGAAAATAGCCAAGCATCGCATTTGCTGTAATAATTTTTTAGTTGGTCTTGAGTAGGTTCTTTATTATACTCAGTACCCTCAGGCAGCAAATTGGGAGGAGGAGTATCGCCGGAACCAAAGGCAACTAACCGAAGGTTGGGAAATTTTTGAGCAGCTAAAGAGAAAGCTTTCAGGGCTAGATCGCTGCCTTTCCAAGGAGTTGTAGTATAGTACATCCCGACTGTAGGAACTAATTGCTTGCCTCGCGGCTGCTTAGCTCGCGACTGGGGATCGTAAAACTGTTTGGTGTCCACCGTAGGAGGGACGAGAGATACAGACAAATCGCCGTATTGATTCCGAGCTATGTCGGCCAGCCACTGGGCCACAGCGATTTTGTGCATCGGCAGCCGCCAAGTTGCCTCTACTCGACCTTTTGGTACGTAGTCAAAAGCCTCATAATGTTGGAGAAAATATACTTTCGTTCCTTTGCTCGGAGAGAGTTCTGCCACCCACTCGGCAGTTTCCCACCAAGTAGCCATGACAATATCGGCATCAGGTACGTCAAGATCGGTAATTGGACCGTTGGTTTCGATAACTCGGCTTTCGACATCTACCTTGTCAAAGTGAGACTTTGGTGTTTTGGGAGCCGACTCCCAACCCCTACCCCTCAGGAGCGATCGCAATTGTTGGATTAAAGTCGGTTGCGGCAGGGGCATAGAGACGATAAATATTTTGTGTCCTCGTTTTTGGAGAAGTTCTGTGTATATGGATAACACCCTCATGCCACCTGTAAGACTAAGGGTAGGCAGGACAAAAGTAATTTTCATGAATAGATGCTGAAGATTGATAGTGGTTAAAACTCCTCCTTAAAGCAAGTTGGCACTTACCAGCCTCTGTTTGGCTTTTCTGCGGGGTGCGGATCTGTGCTGGAGGCGATCGTCACTCGATAGTCGAGCCGATCTTACTTGGTCGTCAGGGACTTTTCCCAATTACAAATCGGCAGATGTTTGACGACTAGACAAGTTTAACCTGTAACGGAGCCAGCCTTAAAACCTCCGTTGCACTCTAGTTCAGATTTGGGCAGATCAATTTATAACCACTATTCCCTCGTCGCTGCAGTCAGAATTCGTGTCGAGACTGCTGCGTAGAAAAGAGGACAGAGGCGATTTTAGTTGGGGGCAGAAGCACCCCACCAAATGATGTTGAGTTTCTGGCCAGAAATCCGGGGCCGAAAACGCGGGTAGCGCCGAATTTCAAATGGCAGCAGTTAGCCAACCGGAATTTTTCCATAGGGAGAAAACGAAACAATCTTAACTTCGCGCTGTTTAGATTTGTCTATAGCAACTTTCAAGGCCGCTTCAAAATGATCCGTGGCATCTTCCCACGTATAATTGTTCACCTTGGCATAAGCTGCTTCAGACAGGGCTTGCCACTTGGAATTTCGCAACTGACAGATAGACTCTATGGCTTTTGCCATTTCTTGGGGATCTTCAGGTCTTACAAGTATGCCAGTACCCCCGCTCAAAATTTCAGGAGCAGCGCCTGCTGGGGTACTGATGACGGGAGTGCGGCACGCCATCGCTTCGATAATAGGTAAGCCGAAGCCTTCTGAGCGACTCGCCAGCAGCCATACATCGCATTTGCTGTAATAGTCTTTGATTTTGTCTTGGTCTGGTTGAATTACATACTCGGCATTTGCCGGTAGGGGCAATTCCGAGGATGGGGCGTCTGTACCGAAGGCAACCAGACGCAGGTTGGGGATCTTTTCAGCCGCTAGGGAAAAAGCTTTGAGGGCGATGTCGGTTCCTTTCCAGTAGACTGTAGAGTACATTAGGCCAACTGTAGGAACCGATTGTTTGTTGCGAGGACAGGCGTAAAATTGCTTGGTGTCCACGGTAGGAGGAGCTAAGGAAACTTGGCGATCGCCATATTTAGTCCGAGCTAGCTCAACTAACCACTCAGAGATCGTAATTTTGTGCATGGGCAGCATCCAGGTTGCTTCTACTCTTCCTTGAGGTAGATAGTCAAAAATTTCGTGGTGCTGGATAAAATAAGCTTTTGCTCCTTTGCTAGGAGAGAGTTTGGCTACCCACTCGGCGGTTTCCCACCAGGTGGCAATTACTACGTCAGCGTCAGGTACATCTTTGTCTTCTACCGGGCGGTAGCGATCAATAATTTTGTGTTCTAAACCTAAGTTATCGAAAAAGGAGGGCTCGTTTTCAGGCGTAGAAATCCAACCCCGTCCCCGCAGCAGCGACTTGACTTGCTGGCGCATACTCGCTTGGGGGTGGGGTAAAGAGATGACGAACACGGAGTGTCCTCGCTTTCTCAAACGTTCTGCGAAAATAGATATTACTCGTATTCCACCAGTCAGAGACAGAGTAGGAAGAACAAAGGTGATTTTCATTTTTAAGTCCCGCTGAAGACTTTGACTCGCGTTCGGCACTGCTACCAGCGCTGATGTTAGAGTCCAAAAGGAAAGAGGGGCGGGTGAATATTAATTACCGCTTTCCTGGTGTTTACATAGAATCCAACCCATCGACTGTTCGTAACACCCCAATATCTATCTGCAAAAACTTTGCTGTCGTTGCATTGATAATAACGATTGATGTGATAGCGAAACAGTTACCCTAGGGATAATTTGCAGGTCAGCGAAATTTCATCCTGAAGATAGATACCTCATCAAATAGTAGCTTTTTTCGCCACACAAACCAAGCTAGACAACAGCATCTGTTAAAGATAACATCATTTACTATACAACAGACAAGGATGTACGGTAAACCGAATATCAGCCAACTTTTAATGTGGGGGATAAAGGTAGCATTTGCAACAATATTCAGTAGATTGACATCGCCTTTGGCAAAATTTTATACTGAATTAAAGAGGGAAATTCTTACCTTGAGAATGTTGAGTCCTTCATCGCTGCAATAGATATAAAAATCGATCGCTAGCTTTGATTTTTTGGTAACAGTCCTGTAGGTACTGCTTGACACAATATCGTAGTTTGTCAGGATTCAGACATGGTAGTTTTCTCAGATACTTACAGGGACGATCGCGCGAATGAGCGTCGTCGAGGCGCGAATGGGGAGAGAAACCCTGTTTTTCAAGCGATATCCCTCGTCCTCACTTGTCGTATGTTTGTGAAACAACCCGGTTGATAGGTCCACTGCTTGAAAAAATAGGTTTCCCAATCGTGCTACAGAACATAGAGTTTCACCGATATAAATTTAATTAGCTACATGAGTTTTAAATTTGTTAATAAAAGGCGATCGCATGAAAAAGTTACCACAAGAGACTGCCACTTCCGGGCCGAGTATATGTAGCATCCCTGCCCAAGTCGTGTATAAGTAATTACCGTAAAAATTTCCGTAGCAAATTATCAAATGACCCTATAAAGATCAAAGGAACACTCAATGTTAATCGGCTTATATCGTGCCAACCTTGACTCCTAAGCAGTAGCAACAGCTTCGTGTATGTATCACAGATTTCGCAGGCAAAAAATTTCATGTTATGAAAGCATCATTTTTCCTAAGTTTGCAATTCCCGATGACAATCGGTGTGCTCTTGGGGGTTGCGCCACCGATGCTTGCAGCGATATGTTGGCCAGTTTTCATGCAGCTAAAATTATGGGATCGCAAGCAAAACCAAACCTATAATTAAAAGCAGATGCCTTAACGGAAAGCATCTTCCGGTGGGAATATAGCAATCCTAAATGATTTTCTCTATCTAGAGCCATCCTAAATGATTTTATGTGTGTAAGTATATTGACGTATTTTGGGGAAATCAAATTTATGTTCGTTAGTAAAAAACTCCAACAAAAATTTGACAATCTTAAAAGACCTACATAAATACCAATACTTTCTTAAAAAGTTTTTAGCTTGTAACCAAATATCTTCAACGGGATTCTGTTGGGGAGCATTGGGAGCAAATAAAATACAAGTAATTGACCAATTATCAGGTTCTTTGTCACCATTTAGTTCTAATAAAAAGTCTCTAAATTCTCCATACTTATGATAACTAGCTCCATGCCAAATCCAGATAATTTTTCGATTTTTATATTTATTTTGTAAGTATTTTATGAATTTAACTGTTGATTTTCCATCACCAGATGGATGGCTCTGAACATGGAATTCTTTGCTTGGATAATTGAGTGCGCCAAAATAAGTTTGTCTATCTTTTTCATTGGTAATTGGGACTTCAATTCTGATGCAAGGATTGACCCCAAACATAACCAGTCAGATCACCATGAAGTAGATGACATTCATCTAAAAAAAATATTATTATTTGCCCATATTCTATACCAGCCTTGTTTTTAAATAAAATATCGTTAATTTCTTCCGTCTTTTTTTTACCAGTTTTTTATCAAATTTAGGATGATTTTTTTGAGTTTTTTTCCAACTAATTCTCCCCAGGTTGAAAAGTTCATATTAACTGGGTTTTGATTTATACATCCCACCAAATTCTTGCTCTAAATAAGTAACCAGCTCATCTAAATTCCCATACTATTTATTCTTTAACCACTCGATTACTTCAGTATTTTGTAGAGCTGTTAAATACCCTTTTGACCCTTTATGTCCTAGTTTAATTTCTGCGATGCCTTTGGTTTTAAATTGTTTTTTCCAATAACAAATAAAAAAATTACTTACACGCCATATCTTGCTGATCTCATGGTAGATATTACCTGAAATCGCCATCCTTACAGCTATTGCTCGTTTTAGTTCTCTGGCATGGATATCGCTTTTAATGAAAGATTCTCTCATAAGCTATTTCTTTTTCCCTATTTTTTTGTGGCCGTTGTAAGTTATTCATTTTTTTATTGTCACAATCAAGTATTGCAGATAATTGTATCATAGTCTTGATAATAATTTAGGATTGCTATATATGAACGTTCGATTATTGCACAGCATCAGTCAAGAGCCCCGTACAATCAGCATGAATGCCAGCAAACAGTTGCCGCTGCTAGTTGGCATCAACCGCAGCTATAGCTATAGCCACATATAGCTTGCCGCGTCGCCCGCGGCAGCGGCACGCCGCCCGCATGACGGGGGGAGATATTAGTCTGGAGAGTGTGTTGGGAAAAAGGTCAATGTTTACTATAGAATTGCCTGCGATTGTCGCTAAAAAAGCAGCTAGTTAAAGAGGATTTGCCAACCAATACTTGCCAGGGCCAAATCTGCGATCGCGTGGCTGATATAACTAGGCCAAAGCGAACGGTAAGTTAGATAAGAGTGAGACCAAATTATCCCGGCAGTGAAGACAGCTAAGGAACCTAAGAGAACAGCCTGCCAGTCGCTGTAAGCTGCTATTACAAAAATGTGGTGGATAGTGAAAAATAGCGAACTCAGAAATATTGCTTTTGTTCCCGGTATGAGAAGCTGGCATTTCTTGCAGACAAACCACCGCCAAGTAAATTCTTCAATCAGCGAGTTAACTAGCACAAAATATGCTTCTACAGTCAAGTAAATATTAAGGCTGCTAATACCTAATTGGTGCGATTTTTCTTTAGCAATTACAGGATCGATCCACTGCTGGCCAAAAAGGCTATAGATACCCACAATCACCGCAAACATGAATATTCCCCAAATAGATCCAGCCAGCAATTCTTGGCGCTTGGGTAGGGATAAACTGAGCTTTTCGCGATCGACAAAAACAGACCACGCGATCGGAAAAACCAGCAACCAAACTTGACACAAGACTGACAGTGTTTGTCCCCAGCCTCCCGGGGCAATATACAAGCCTGCTATGATACCAATACTAGCCGCAGGGACAAGCAGTGTTAGAGCCAATAGTGCTGTTTGGCGATCGTCCATGTTCAGCATTTTTCACGCTTTATTGTAAAATTGGATTGATATAAAAGGTAAAAGCTTGGTGTCGGCGCGCAAGTTATACCACTTTCAAGAAACAATGCAACTGTATGCCCCAATTCCCAACCCTTATGCAGTTAGTCATTCTCAAGTTTTTAATCTAAAATGGTATGAGTTTTGTGCAGTTTACAAAAGTGGCATGCCTTTGTGGCAACAAAAAATTGGTAAAATGGCGATCGCACGGACGATGCTACTAACCCGGAATTACTCTAAATCTACTCAGTTGTGTGCTTTCTGAAATCCGAGCGATCGTTCTATTTCAGGTTCAGCACCATTTTGCAGCCAATCAAGGGGTGTTTCTGCTATTTGGGCTGGGTTTACCCATATAATATCCTTAAGCGGATCGACATCTACTGCTACTTTAGCAAAACATTGTCTCACTTTGTCATCAAGTGAAATTACTGTGCGATCGGTAGCGATCGCAGCTTCCACCAACCGCAAATCTTTAACCATTACTTTCCGCTCTTTATCGCTCTCGGCTATTGCTTCAACTTGACACCACAAATCATTGTCTACCGCGATATCGCAGGGACATAGTTTCTTCTTTGCTACCATCCGGCGCAGCCATATACGAGCAGATTTTGATTGATGTTTGTTCCACTCATCTCTAATATCTGGAGTCATCACAACTAAGTGAGAAAGATCCAAGACAGCTTCGAGAAAATCCCGACAGTACACCGATATGGGATAGGTTGCATCTTCTCCACCAGCAGCACGCGCAACAGAAGCATCTATTACCAGGCGTTTAGAAACTTTATCTGCCATATTAACGCTTCCACAAAACAGCTTCTGCTGCATCCAAATAGCGGTTTTCTAGATGCAAAGAAACATCGCCCAAATCTTCAGGCCAATCTCCAAAAGCTCCCGTCTCGTCTAAATCGGCACTGCTGACTTCTGTAACACCATCGTCGCGCCGTTTAAACCAGTGAAGTTTTACTAAATCCGGTAATATTTTACCCTCGGCAACTAACGATTGAACTGCTAAAAGCAGCAATTCGCTGTGAGTTTCTAGAACTACTCGCACACCTCTATTTGCAGAATCCACTAAGATTTGTGCTAAAGCAACTTGAGCGCGAGGATGCAAGTGAATTTCCGGCTGTTCTAGATAAACTAATTGTCCTGGTTCTGCTACAAGCAAGGCAACTAAAACAGGCAAGGTTTGCGATACTCCCAAGCCAACATCAGCAATACTAACAGTATCGCTTGCACTCCCGCTGCGGGATAAACGACCTACTAGCAGTTCAATTTGTACGTCATTAATCTGTCTGGCTTCAACTTTCCAGTTAAGTCCTAAGAACTCTAAAGCTTGACCCAATTTTATCAGTCGATCGTCTTTTGTTTCTTGCCAGTAATTAACTATACTAGCAACATAATTTTCAAAAAAGCCAGGAAATTCACTGCCAACTCCTGCGGTATTGTAGGTGCGTTCTGGATTGCCTCTCAACCCGGGGACGTGGATGATGCGGCGAATATGCTTGGGGAAATTCATTGGCAAATAGGATACATTCAACTGACTGTATCGAAGTTGCAAATCTAGAAAACATCGGACATTTCTTACACTCCATAGTAGTTTCTCCTCGTCGATAGTATTTAATAATCCATTGTAAATTTCAGCCAGTTTTTCAGGAATAATTTTTACCAATTCTTGATGCTGCATTCCGGGAAAGATAGTAAAAATTTCACCATCGTAAACAGGAAGACAGTAAGTCGCTCTAACAACTTTAAGCCCGTGCTTTGGCTGCTTTCTGAATAAGCTGATAAAAAAATTATCTGTCTCTATATTCAGCTTGACAGAAAACTCATCCCTGTATTTTTCTGGAGACAGTTTAGACAATACCTGTTCTGCTGATGTAAATTTAACATTAGGCCCGTCAAGTTTCAAACTACCGGGGTCGTAAGGGGCTTCTAGCGTTTGCTTCATCAGCAATAGTGGCTGCATGATGCTAGACTTACCAGAACTGTTCGCACCGGCTAGAATTGTCAGCGATCGCACTTCAATCTGACACTCTTCGTAAATAGACTTGTAGCCGCATACTGCAATTTCAGTAATTCCCTGTACAGGCTCTTTGTTCTCGGTTTCAAAGAAAGTGGATTGAGTCATGATATTATGTTTGTATTTGCGGCTCCAAATACCATAATATAATCTAATCCCTAGTAGCTGTGTATTTTGGCTGAATGACGATCGCAATTGATTTTGGAACTAGCAACACCGTCGTCGCTCGCTGGAATCAAGTCCTCCAGCAGCCCGAAACTTTAAAATTACCGGGATTGTCGGCAATCTCGGCTCAAAATCCGCCCCTAATTCCCAGTTTGCTCTACGTTGAGGACGCTGCTCAAAATAAAGTAATACTCGGTCAGCAAGTCCGCGACAAAGGCCTTGATTTGAGTGGAGATTCTCGGTTTTTCCGCAATTTTAAGCGGGGAATTGGCACTTCGGTTCAAGGTTTTGTGCCGGAACTTGACGGGCAACTTATTACTTTTGAACGAGTAGGTGAGTGGTATTTGAGCCAAATTGTGAACTCAATTCGCCAACTCCCCTTGCCGATCGATTCTTTGATTTTTACTGTGCCGGTAGATAGTTTTGAAGCTTACCGCCATTGGTTGGGCAAAGTGTCTCAATCTCTGCAAGTAGAACAGGTGCGGATGTTGGACGAACCTACGGCGGCTGCTTTGGGTTACGGTTTGGCCGATCGCGAAAATCTGTTAGTCATTGATTTCGGCGGCGGAACTCTCGATCTTTCTTTAGTGCGTTTGGACGCTTCCGCCGACAAAAAGCCCCTGGGTTTTATTCTCAAATGGGGCGAAAAGTTATTAGCTGAATCTTCAGCGCAAAAAACAAAAGTTGCCCGGGTTTTGGCTAAAGCCGGACAAAATTTAGGCGGT
This sequence comes from Microcoleus sp. LAD1_D3, assembly GCF_036702135.1. NCBI lineage: Bacteria > Bacillati > Cyanobacteriota > Cyanophyceae > Oscillatoriales > Microcoleaceae > Microcoleus > Microcoleus sp. LAD1_D3. Next base: position 47,328 of record NZ_JAUBSB010000029.1, read on the forward strand.
TCTGATATTGATAATTGGCTGGTTGACTATTTTGTTCAAACAAAAGGGCTGGCAAAATCTCCGATAACGACGAGATTGGCAGAACGGTTAAAGATTCAGTTGTCTTTGCTGAATCAGGCGGTTGAGGTTTATTTTGATGACGAAAATTTTGAGAGTTACGAATTAGAATTAGACCGAGCTCGTTTTGAATCTATCCTCGCTGAACATCAGTTTTTTGACAAACTAGACGAGTGCATGAATCAAGTATTGCAGCAAGCGCGCCGCCAAGGCTTAGAAATTGGCGATATCGATGCAGTTTTGCTAGTTGGCGGTACTGTACAAATTCCCGCTGTCGGGCGTTGGGTGCAGCAATATTTCGAGCCGGCAAAAATTCGCTGCGACAAACCCTTTGAGGCGATCGCCCAAGGTGCTCTGCAACTGAGTCAAGGCATAGAAATCAAAGATTTTCTCTATCACAGTTACGGAATTCGCTACTGGAACCGCCGCGAAAATTGCCACAGTTGGCACAGTTTAATCAAATCCGGCCAGTCTTATCCGATGAGCGAACCGGTAGAATTAGTCTTGGGAGCTTCTTTAGAAAATCAGCCAAGTATAGAATTAATTATCGGCGAATTGGGAGCGGAAACTGGCGGCACGGAGATATATTTTGACGGCGACAGGCTAATTACTCGTCAACTCGCGGGTCAAACATCGGTACAGCCCCTAAATGATAAAGATGGAGCACGCAGCATCGCTCAATTGACGCCGCCTGGGTATCCGGGGAGCGATCGCATCAAAATCTTCTTCCGCGTTGACGAACAGCGCTTTTTGCGAATTACCGTGGAAGATTTGCTGACAAATGAAACTTTGTTAGAGGATAAACCCGTGGTGCAGCTAAGTTAAAGTTTATTTGTCATAAATAAAAGGTATTGGTAGTGAGTACGATCGTCCGAGCGATTTTTATGAGGACGATCGTACTCACTACTAACCTGCAATCTGCTGTATTAAATGACAGAACTGACTAACTTGTTTGTCACTTAAACCTGAGATTTGTGCACAACCACGGGTGTTCCCACCGAGGCCCATTCAAATAGCCATTTAGCGTGATTGACAGCTACATTTGTGCAGCCGTGAGTAACGGGATTGCCAAACAAATTGTGCCAGTAAGCGCCGTGAATTGCCATGCCTCCGTCGTAATACATTGTATAGGGAACGTCGGGCACGTCGTAGTCATCCCCAGTCATTCTAGTAACGCGGTGTTTGGTTTGAACGGCAAAGGTTCCCGTGCGGGTGGGAGTCGATGATTTGCCACTGGAAATAATCACCGCGTAAACGGGTGTATTTCCTTCCCAAGCTATTAACCTTTGTCTTGACAAATCTATTTCAATCCAGCGTTCGCTGGATTGCTGCAACAGCATAATTTTATTGGCAATTATGTTGTGCTGTTCGCCGGCAAATGCGGTCATTGAACCGCCGCAGAATGTAGCAAAAGTGAGGGCGCAGCCGGCACAGAAAGTTCCAGCGCGGCGGAAGTAAATTGAGTTGATAATGCTGTTCATTTCTCACACCTCGTACTATTTTAGATTTTAGATTTTAGATTTTAGATTGGCTTGTCCTATTTTAGATTGTAGGTTTGAAATGTTGGATTGGGAAACAGGGCTTAACAAGTTGTTAAGTTTTGGCTAAGATATCGGGCAATTTGGACGATCGCCCGCCAATCGCGATTTTCCACTAAGTGTTTAGGAAATAAGTCTCCGGCTAAACCAACGGCGATCGCCCCGGCGTCAATAAATACTTTCGCATTTTCCAGCGTCACCCCGCCAGTGGGAATTAAAGGAATGTTTCCCAGGGGGCCTTGCAGGCTTTTCAGGTAAGCCGCGCCTCCCAAAGCCGATATCGGAAACACTTTAACGCAGGTAGCACCTGCTTGCCACGCGGTTACAATTTCCGTGGGAGAAAAAGCACCGGGGACGATCGGCACTCCGGCGTCAACTGCTGTTTTAATCATAGTTAAATCGGTGTGGGGAGTAAACAGAAATTGAGCGCCGCAGTCTATTGCTTGTTGCAACTCTTCTAATTTTAATAAAGTGCCGGTACCAATACTAAAAGTTGGGAATTCGGAGCGGAGTTCGGCAATTAATTCAGCAGCTTTGTGGGTATTCCAAGTAATTTCAATAAACTGGATTCCTCCCGCTGCTACCGCTTTTGCCATCTGCCAAGCAAGTTCCTTTTCGGAGGAACGGATGACTGCGATCGCGCGGTGTTTTTTTAGGAGTGTCAACCAAGATTGATGATTCATACAATTTTAGATTTTAGATTTTAGATTTTAGATTTGGGAAGGCTCCCAAATTTTAAACTCATATCATTGTGACTCGCATCTAATTTTAATACAGGTTACTAACTTCGATATATGGCAATTTACAATATGCACGGCGTTCAGTTTTTAACTGACAAGTTAGGTAAAAAACTGCTGCAATTGTTGACCTCAAAGAACACAGAGATTTTTGGGCGGACGTGCTGGCTGAATGCGGCGAACCGACAGACTTTCAGTTTTTAGTTGATTCTCAAGGCTAAAAAATCGCGTTGCTGCTTGACTTCGAGTACCCAGGCGAACTCTGGGAGGATGTTGACGACTGTCTGATTATTGAATCTAGAAAAGATGAACCAAGAGTTCCCTGGGAAGAAGTTAAGCGCCAGCTTGAGGAAAAGGGTATGTTGAATGTCGGAGTGCTTGGTCATTCTTTAGATTAAATCTAAAATCCAAAATTTAAAATCTCAAATCGATCGCACTCATAAAAAAATCGGGGCGATTCCAGACATTCCCAGAATCACCCCACTTATCGATTTCAAACTTTAGATTTAATCTAAAATCCAAAATCCAAAATCCAAAATTGATTAGGCGATCGTCGCCATTTTCACATCGCTATTAGCTAACAAATTTTGCAATTCATCAGCATCAACAGTTTCCTTTTCAACTAGCATATCTGCCAAAGCATTAAGGACATGGCGGTTGCCGACAAGTACATCTTTAGCGCGACGGTAAGCTTGCTCTACCAACAAACGCACTTCATCGTCGATCGTCGCTGCGGTTTCTTCAGAGAAATCGCGTTCAGCCATGATATCGCGACCCATGAACATATTGCCTTGTTGGCGACCGAGAGCTACAGGGCCTAGCCGATCGCTCATTCCGAAGCGAGTCACCATTTGCCGCGCTACTCTGGCTACTTCCTGCAAGTCGCTCGACGCCCCAGTCGTCACCTCTTCCTCGCCGAAGACAATCTCCTCAGCAATGCGGCCGCCCAAAGCTACCGCCATTTTATTTTGCAAGTAAGAGCGAGAATACAAGCCAGAATCCATCCGATCTTCGCTGGGTGTGAACCAAGTCAAACCGCCAGCGCGGCCGCGGGGGATAATGCTAATTTTCTGCACGGGGTCATAGTCGGGCATCAGCGCGCCGACTAAAGCGTGACCGGCTTCGTGGTAAGCTACCAAAGTTTTGCGCTTTTCGCTCATCACGCGGTCTTTCTTTTCTGGGCCTGCGAGCACGCGGTCGATCGCATCGTTGACTTCATCCATCGAGACTTCGGTCAAGTTACGACGGGCGGCCAAAATTGCTGCTTCGTTGAGCAGGTTGGCCAAATCCGCACCTGTGAAACCGGGTGTCCGGCGGGCGATTTTCTCCAAGTCCACATCTTTCGACAAAGTTTTGCCGCGGGCGTGAACGTTGAGAATTTCCAGGCGGCCGGAGAAATCAGGGCGATCGACTACAACTTGGCGATCGAAGCGACCCGGACGCAGCAGCGCCGCATCGAGTACATCGGGGCGGTTCGTGGCAGCAATCAGAATGATGCCAGTATTACCCTCAAAGCCGTCCATTTCGGTCAGCAACTGGTTCAGGGTTTGTTCCCGTTCGTCGTTGCCACCGCCCAAACCAGCGCCCCGCTGGCGGCCTACTGCGTCAATTTCATCGATAAATACGATACAAGGAGCGTTCGATTTAGCTTGTTCAAACAAGTCGCGGACGCGGGAAGCACCGACACCCACGAACATTTCCACAAATTCTGAACCGGAAATCGAGAAGAAGGGAACGCCTGCTTCTCCAGCAACTGCTTTAGCCAGCAGGGTTTTGCCAGTTCCGGGAGGGCCGACTAGCAGCACGCCTTTAGGGATTTTGGCGCCGACTGCGGTGAAGCGATCGGCATTTTTCAGGAAGTCCACGACTTCTGCGAGCTCTAGCTTGGCTTGTTCGATGCCGGCCACGTCGCCGAAAGTCACCTGAGTTTGTGGCTCCATTTGGACTCTAGCTTTGGATTTGCCGAAGTTCATGGCTTGGTTGCCGGGCCCGTTTTGGGCGCGCCGCACCAGGAAAAACAGTCCCACCAAAAGCAGAATCGGGAAGAACAGACTGCTGAGGGCTTTTACCCAAAAGCCTTCGTCGCTTTGGGGCAGAACTGAAATATCTACGTTATTTTTGCTCAGGATGTTGATCAGTTCGGGGTCGTTAGGCAGGTTGACAATCACCTTGTTGCCGTCCTGAGCCGTGACGAGGGCTTTGCTGCGATCGGAACTGATATTTATTTTGTCTACTCTCTTGCCTTCGACTTCCTGAATGAATTGACTATACTTCCAGACTTCCCGGCTTGGGGGCTGTTTATCAAAAAATGCGGTTGCTAAGGCAATGACTACAATAGCCAGAAGTGCGTACAGGCCAGCGTTTCTCCAGCGTTTATTCACCGAGGTCGATCTCCTAATTTTTAGTCCCTGTGATCTGGGAATTTTTATTTATGTTCATCAATCTTAACGTAATTATAACTTGTTTTTGGGTGGTGAGGAATCCCGGCCATGCTGTGGCGGTCTGAGGTGAGGTTGTGGAAACCGAACGGCCCTGGGCTTCGTCAGGAGATGCGGGTGCTGTCTTAATCGGTGAATTTCCGATTACACTATAAGAGAGAATTTGTCAATAAATTGTCTCTCGATCGACTGACAAATTAACTTGTTCGGAATTGCACACTCTTTGCACCACGTGGCATTGAAACGCAACTTCTGTTTTGACCGACAATTTGACGTATAAATTAAGATGCACCGATCCCAATTCACCGATCGCGAATAGCCCAAGGAAAACTCAAAATGTCAGATTCGCAAGATACTTTCATTTTCAACGGTCAACGGCTCGCCTACAACCGGCTCAAGCACAACAACTATCCAGCCTCGGAGAGAGCGGTAGAAATACCCATAGCCTGCAACTTTATTGCCGGATTGAAGGATAAAAGCAGACTGCTGGAAGTGGGTAACGTGCTGCAATATTACCCCGAACTGATCCCGACAGATATTGCCGAAATTCAAGCTAGAAGAATTATCGACAAATACGAAACTGCTGTGGGAGTAGACAAAATTGATTTAATGGATACCGATCCTGAAGAGAAGTATAGCGGTATAATTTGCATCTCTACAGTAGAACACATAGGACAAGGATCTGACCCGAGTGAAGCTTACGGTGAAGAGCAGGAAAAATATGATTGGCAAGGGCCTTTAAAGGCGATCGCCAAAATCTACGATTTGCTGTCAGATAACGGTAGAGCGCTGATTACAGTACCCTTCGGTAAATTCCTCGAAAGGGGATGGTATATCCAGTTCAGTCAAGATTACTTGAATCTCTTATTCGATCTATACAATATTCCTAAAAATGCAGTCAGTGCCAGTTATTTAAAGTTAGTTAAAGTGGACACTTCCCAGCCGGCGCCTTCAGTTTGGCAACAAGCAAATCCCGAAGAACTTGTTAGCGCACAATACAATGCACCTTTTCCTTTTGCAAATGCGATCGCCGTCCTAGATATTATCAAAATTCCTGCTACTCGATCGGCATTGACTCAACCCCCAACCGCCGACAAACAGCCGCCAGTATTTAGTAGAGTAACAAGCAAGCTGTGCGTCAACAGAGACTTTCAGACAGATTACTATGAGCATTGGATAGACAAACTCCAAGCTTCCAAAACTATTCACCGCAAATATTGGGAGTGGGTTGTCATGTGTCAAGCTTTGAATGAAAGAGGATTTCTCAAAGCTGGAAAAAAAGGCATGGGTTTTGCGGTTGGTAACGAACCGCTACCGTCAGCATTCGCTTCTTTGGGCTGCGAAATTGTCGCCACAGACCAAAATTACGACATCCCTGAAGCCAAGGAACACTGGGGCACAACAGATCAACTTTGCCGCGGCAAACAAGCACTTAACGAAAAGCAAATCTGCCCGCCAGAAACCTTTGACAAACTTGTCAGCTTCCGCGATGTTGACATGAACAATATCCCCGAAGACTTAAAGCAAGGTGAGTTCGATTTTATTTGGTCTTCCTGTGCCTTTGAGCATATAGGATCGATCGAACACGGGCTCAGATTTGCCAAAGAATCGCTGAAATGCTTAAAGCCCGGCGGTATCGCAATTCATACAACAGAGTTCAACTGTTCATCAAATGAAGGAACCTTAAACACAGACAATTTAGTATTCTTCAGACACAGAGACATTCAGCGTTTAATCAGTGAACTAACAGCCGAGGGATATCGCGTAGAATCTCCAGATTACTGGATGGGCGACAGCAAGTACGATTTGACGCCGATGAAAGATCTTAGCAATCAATGGGCACCGCACCTAAAAATAGAATTGGGCGGTTACATTGCAACTTCCTTGCTTTTAATAATCCACAAACCCCAGGAAATATATGCAGAATCTTACCCCCCAGTCTATGCGTATGGCGAAAAACAGCAGGAGTTGATCAAGATTTTTTATGACATATCTGTACTGGGATACGGACACTACGATTCGCGTTCTCGAACCGGTGTTGCCAGAGTCATAGAGAATATCGCATCGGGTTTAATTGCCTCGAAAGAATTCGATTTATCTTTTTCTGCCACTCGTTCTTGGTACGCTGTGAATTCTTGCCTGGATTACTTGCAGACTCAGCCCAATTTTAGGGGGATACCTTTGGCTCACTCCAGCTTTTTCAGAATTTTTGAAAGCAAATTAATCGAGCTTTACAAGATGTTAGAAAACCGGGAAAAAATCTTCCCGGAACACAGCCAAGAACCCCAATCCAAACTTTTAACAGACAACTTAAAAAAATACCTTTCAAATTCGATCGGCATTTCCAAGCAGGGCAGCCATTTAATCGACCAGGAAAGCTTGAGCGCAGCCGATATTTTCCACGCAACATTCTATCAGATTCCGCACCAAGCACGCGAGTGCAAAAATGTCAAAAAATTTGCCACTGTTTACGATTTGATTCCCATCCTATTGTCGCAGTTCTTTATCGGTAAAAATGATGACGACTACCAGAGAATGCTGGAATCTTTAAACAGCTTAACGGCCGAGGATTACATTCTCTGCATATCTCAAGCCACCAAAAACGATTTGCTAAATCACGTCAAACTAAACCCGGAAAGAGTGTTTGTAACTCATCTAGCGGCAAATACCGCTTTATTTTACCGCTGCAATGATGCGGAAAATATTACATCGGTCAAGCATAAATACGGCATTCCCAACGCACCGTATATCTTGGGTGTCAGCACATTAGAACCTCGAAAAAACATCGAACACGTCATCCGCTGCTTCGCAAAAGTCGTGCAGCAACAAGGTATCAAAGACCTCAGCTTAGTTTTAGTCGGTGCCAAAGGTTGGGAGTACGAAAAAATCTTTCAAGAAATTGCTAACTTCGGTCTCTCAAAAGACCGTATCATTATTACTGGCTATGTAGCCGATGAAGATTTAGCTGCCATCTACAGCGGTGCCATGGTTTTTGTTTACCCGTCGCTATATGAAGGTTTCGGTTTGCCGCCTTTAGAAGCAATGCAGTGCGGTATTCCTGTCATCACCTCGAATAATTCATCGTTTCCCGAAGTAGTCGGCGATGCGGGAATTATGCTAGAGCCGACAGATGCTGACGGACTTTGCCACAGCATCCTAAAACTGTACCGTACACCTGCTTTGCGGCAAGAAATGTCTTTAAAGTCGCTAGCACAAGCGCAAAAATTTAGCTGGGAAAGGTGCACTCAGGAGACAGTTGCTGCTTACAAAACAGCTTTGTCTGATTGAGAAATCTCAGCAGCTTGACTGCCTAAATCCTGTCTGCAATTCTGAGTGAAGCGAAGAATCTCAAACCATGTCAACAGCGCCATGGGGTGCGTAAGTCCTGTAAGTGTACGAAGCGAGTTAACCGAGTATGTCAATTGAACGGGAGCATCAAATTAAAGTTATTTACGATATCTCTGTCCTCGGACAGGGACACATGCACCAGCGCGCTAGAACCGGCATTTTTAGAGTAGTTGAAAGTCTTGCTGAGAATTTGGCAAACGCGAAAGAATGCGATTTGTTATTTTGTGTCAGTCAGTATTTGCATTTGTTGGATGCGAGTTTCGATTATCTGGAAACCAATCCCAAATTAGCGGGTATTCCCCTGCTGCATTCGAGCTTTGCCAGGGTTTTTTACAGGCAGCTACTCGATGTTTACAATATGCTGGGTCTTCAAATCCAAGCAAATGATGCGGGCCATGCAGTCGCCCAAAAAGCTGTTTTTGACCATTTGAAAAACAATTTACAAAATGCCGTTCAAATCATGGGCGGTTCCTTTGTTCCGGTAGATGCTAATAATTTAGAGTCAGCAGATATTTTTCACTCGCCCTACGATGAAATCCCTGTTTCGGCAAAGCAAACAAGTAAAGCTCAGATTTTTTTGACTATATATGACTTGATTCCTGTTTTGTACCCGCAGTTTCTGCTGAGCGAGCAAATCCCTTTACTTTACAAAAAAACCTTAGCAAGCATCTCTCAAAAGGATTGGGTGATGTGCATATCGCATTCAACTAAGAACGACCTTTGCAATTATCTCAAGATTGACCCTTCGAGAGTTTTCGTCACGCATCTCGCTGCGGAACCGACGGTATTTTACCTCTGCGGCGATGCGGAAAAACTTGCTTCGACTCGCCGCAAATACGGCATTCCCGATGCTCCTTATATTTTGAGTTTGGGTACATTGGAACCTCGAAAAAATCTCGACGGTGCAATCCGCAGTTTTGCTAAACTAATTGAGGAACAAAATATTAAAGATTTATATTTGGTGTTAGTGGGCACTCCAGGATGGAAATACGATAAAATTATGGCAGAAGTTTCTAAGCAAAAATTTATAAAAGAGCGGATAATTTTTACAGGATACGTCCCAGAATCGGATTTGGCAGCGCTTTACAGCAGTGCTTTAGCATTTGTCTACCCGTCGTTTTATGAAGGTTTTGGTTTGCCACCTCTGGAAGCGATGCAGTGCGGAGTACCGGTGATTACCTCAAATACATCTTCGCTTCCCGAAGTAGTTGGGGAAGCGGGAATTATGGTAGATCCCAAAGATACCGATGCGCTTTGTCATAGTATGCTGGAAATCTACAACAAATCATCGCTGCGAGAAAGTATGTCTTTAAAATCCTTGGCACAGGCTAAACTTTTTAGCTGGAAAAGGTGCACTGACGAAACTATCGCTGCTTATCGAACTGCTTTATCGTAATTTTACAGGAAACTCACCAATCATGAAGATAGTTATTGACGGCATATTTTTTCAAAGCCAGCAAAAAAGCGGGATTGCTCGCGTTTGGCAGTCTTTGATGGAAGAATGGGTAAAAAGCGGTTTTGCTGAGAATATAGTAATGCTGGATCGCGCCGGCACAGTACCGAAGATTGCCGGCATTCAATATCGCTCGATTCCGGTTTACGATTACAACAAAACCGATGCTGACAAACAAATGTTGCAGCAAATGTGCGATCGAGAAAATGCAGATTTATTTGTTTCTACCTACTATACAACACCGATTTCGACGCGATCGGCATTTGTCGCCTACGATATGATACCCGAAGTTACGGGAGGCGACCTGAATAATCCCATGTGGCGAGAAAAACATCATGCTATCCGCCAAGCATCTTCCTACATCGCCATTTCTCAAAGCACTGCCCGCGACTTAGTAAAGTTTTTCCCCCAAATATCTCCCGCATCAATTACTGTCGCTCACTGCGGCATTCAAAAACATTTTTATCCTTCTAGTCTAACAGAAATAGAAGCATTTAAAACTGCACACCGAATTGGAAAACCCTACTTTTTAATAGTGGGAGAAAGATTGGGATTCAACGGTTATAAAAATACAATTGCTTTTTTTCAAGCTTTATCTAGACTCAGCAGCAAGTACGCATTTGATATCGTTTGTACGAGCGGTCAACCTTCGCTAGAACCTAAATTACAACCGTACACTGCTGGTTTAAACGTCCACCTGCTGTATTTAGGTGACGATGAATTAAGAGCTGCTTACTCGGGTGCGATCGCGCTGATATTTCCCTCGAAGTATGAAGGTTTCGGACTGCCAATATTGGAAGCAATGACTTGTGGTTGTCCCGTAGTCACTTCTCCCAACAGCTCGATTCCAGAAGTAGCAGGCGAAGCAGCATTGTATGTAGGTGAAAATGATGTTAATGCACTGGGAAATGCCCTGCTTGACGTGCAGAAACCCGATATTCGCAACTCGTTAATTGCTGCGGGACTTGGACAATCCCGCAAATTTTCTTGGTCAAAAATGGCAACAACAGTTAGTTCAGCGTTGATGCAAGCCTGCGGCAGCGGACAGCAAATCTCGGCAAAATCGCCGGAAGATCCAATCTTATTGTCAAGCATTATCGAGCAATACCAGAAAAATTCCGCTGATTTATCCGCCCTAGCAAATGTCCGCCAAGCTAGAAAACAAATTGCTGCAATCTGGCTTAACTTACCAGCCGAACAAGTTGCAAGTGCCTTTGCAGGCGAGGCCGGCAAACAGCACCAAGCGCTGCTAACCACCGACATTAGATATGAACCGCTAACCGATACAGAAGAGACTTTGGTGAGCGAATTAGTCGCCAATGTGGCGAAAGGATTTAACGAACCAAAAGCCATCAATTACCTGCTGGCAGCCATGCTGTACCGGCGGGCAGACCAATTGCCGCTCAAGTACGATCGCGCTACAGTGCCTAATTGGTTCGCCAACGAATATCTCAAATTCATGTTTACTTGTCCGAACGTATTTCAAAGCCGAGGAGAAGCAGATACTTACTATCAATTCATCCAAGGCTGGATTGATTACTTACATACTAATTTGTTCAAAAATGCAGATTCGCCACTTTGGCAAAATATTGCTTTGTTGTTCGCGCAAGTTGCGAACTTTATCCCGCTTTATTTTACCACGGCAAACCTACGCGATATTTACACCAAACGAGCGGAAATTATTGAGTTTTCGCTCAAAAATCGCGGCAGTTCAATTGATTGTATCTTCCCAGCGCGATCGCCAAATCGGACAAAAATCCGCCTCGGCATCATCAACGACCATTTCGCACCCCAAACCGAAACCTTCGCCACAATCCCGGTTTTCGAGCATTTAAACCGCAACGAGTTCGAGATTTACCTGTACGCGCTCAACACCAGCGGCCACCAATTAGAACAATACTGTCAAAGTCGCGCCGACAAACTGGTTGCACTCCCGAAAGACTTTGCATCGCAAGTCCAAACAATCCGCGCCGACGACTTAGATATCCTGTTTTTCGGTACGAATTTAACAGCTATTAACAAACCGCTGACTTCACTAGCAATTCACCGTTTAGCGAGGGTACAAACTACATCTTTCTGTTCCCCGACAACCACCGGAATCCGGCACATGGATTACTACATCGCAGGTCAATTTACCGCGCCGGATGCTAGTTATCAAGAACAATATCGCGAACAGTTGGCTGTTCTCCAAGGTAGCGGTTTTTGTTTCCAATATGCAACAGAATCGGAAGTAGCTACAGTTAAACCTACCCGCCAAAGTCTGGGGATTTCAGACAATACAACAGTTTTCATCTCCGGCGCCAACTTCTACAAAATTTTGCCGGAGTTGAGGGAGAGTTGGGTAAAAATTCTAGCTGCTGTACCCGATTCAATCTTGATTTTATATCCCTTCGGGCCGGCTTGGACTCGCACCTATCCGGCGACACCTTTTGTCAACAATCTGAACGCTGTTTGCGCTAAATACGGCGTCAATAACAACCGCTTGCGGTTCGTAAAACAACTGCCTAGTCGCGCGGATGTGAAAGAATTTTTGCAGCTAGCAGATGTTTATCTCGATTCCTATCCTTATGCTGGGGCAACATCGTTAATTGATCCTTTGCAAGTAGGATTGCCGGCGGTGGTTGTGGAAGGAAATGCTTTGCGGTTCCGCCAAGGTTCGGCGATGCTGCAGGAACTGCAAATGTCTGATTTAATTGCTTATGACGAAGCATCTTACATTCAACTAGCAGTTACCCTCGGCACTAACCCCCAATTGCGGCAGCAAAAACGGCAGGAAATTCAGCGGAAAATGCAAGGCAATCCGCGCTGTTTTGATAGTGTTGCATATGCTGGGGCGATCGGCAAATTATTCCAAGAACTCTTTGGCAAATGGCAAACCAGCCACCTGGAAGCATCCCGCAGCTTACAGGATACCATTCCCCAGCAAGCAGATTTGGGCGATCTTCTCTCGAATGCCATCAACCTTTACCAAAGAAACTCATCAAACATCTCAGCAATATCCGAACTGCGTCAAATCCGCAAACAAATCGCTGATTTTTGGCTGAACCTTTCCGCCGAAAACCTCGAAACCGCCTACAGAAGCGCTTCAGGTAACAGCTATCAAATCCTGCTCAAGAGCGGTTTCCAACGTCAACCGATGATCGAAAGCGAACAAATATTTTTGCAGCAATTAACCCAGATTAGCAAAGGATTAGTGCATCCCAAAGCTGTCAACGCCTTACTCGCGGCGATGCTGTATTTCCCACCGGAAACCATGCGAATTCCCGATGCTCGTAACCGTTTGCCCCACTGGTTAATTGGGGATTACGAACAAGTTTTTGAGACTGAAGCCGCCGTCAAGTCTGATTCAACTTCTGACTTGCTAGCTCAATACATTCAATCCCCGGAATTTGCGAATCAACTGTTAGGATGCGTCAATCTTTACCGAATAGATTCGTCTGACGAATCGGTAGTTTTGGAACTCCGACAAATCAGAAAACAAATGGCTGATTTTTGGCTGACTGTTCCTTCAGAAAAACTAGAAAATTTTTACAGAGGAGAAGTTCGCAAGGGATATCAAGCAATACTTAGCTGCGGCTTGCAAGCAGAATCAATGACTGAAGCCGAACAAAAATTTTTGCAGCAATTGACCGAAATTAGCAAAGGGTTGGTGCAGCCTCAAGCTATCAATGCTCTGCTGGGGGCGATGCTGTATTTTGTACCAGGTAAAATGCGGGTTCCCGATGCTCGCACCCGCTTGCCGCAGTGGTTAGTTGAAGATTACGAAAAGGTGTTTGAAATCGCATTTGCGGCAACAGAACCAACACTTGTCAAACAAGATTATCTGCCGCAGTTTCTCAATCAATTAACTGCTGCCGTCAATCTTTATGAAATCGACCCGACGGCGGAATTGGTAATAGCAGATTTGCGGCATATTCGCAAGCAAATTGCCGATTTTTGGCTGAGTGTTTCCAGCGAACAAGTAGAAGTGTTGTACCGGAGCGATTTTGGCAAGGGTTACAAAGCAATGCTGAGCAGCGGGTTTATTAACGAGCCGCTGCATGAGAGCGATCACGAGGTTTTTAACTCGTTGGTTGTTGAGTTGAGTAAAGGGTTTGGAACCCCTAAAGCTGTGAATAATTTGTTGGCGGCGATGCTGTATTGTCGCCTAGGACAGTTGCGGGTTCAGGATGCGAAGACTTGTTTGCCTCCGTGGTTGTTGGCGGATTACGATCAGTTGGTTGGGGGTGCGATCGAGCTGGCTGTGAAGTAAATGCATCTCGCGTAGGGCGGGCAGCGGCTCGCCCGACAAGATATCGAAATGGGATTCAAGGGTGATCGAGCTTGCTGTTGCTTGAAAAAGTGCGATCGCGCCGCTGTTTGTATCGGGTTTACTGGTAAAATATCTCTAATTAATGATTAACGGTGGCAAGGGTGTAGCGAATACAGTGCGAACCAGCACTTATCGATCAATTAATAATGTCCGTATTTATGGCGATCGCCTGCTCAAGGCAACGCTGGTAATTCTACTCCTCTGGGGTATCGTCAGTTGGCTCCACTGGCCACCCCAAATGCAATGGTTGATGGCGGGATTAACGGCACTTTTCAGCGCTAAAACAGTAAGGATGCTAATCGTAAAACAGACTTTTCCAAGTATTGTATAATTTTTTTAAATAGAGAGCTGGTTTTTATACTTGTTATAATAAAATATTTTGTAAATTCACTCGCTAGAATTATGCTGATTACTGAACTAACTAGACGAAATATTATTGAAGCTCTCTTACCAAAGAACATCTATGGTAAGCTTCAACTTTTGGATTTTTTAGAGCGGACTTGGAAATTGTCAGAAATCCCCTCTCGTGATATCTGGCAACACATGGTAAATAACTATGATTGGGAGGAAGACTATTTATTCTTCACGTGTCTTGATATTCTTCAATTATCAGATCAGCGTTTTTTACATTTCCTAGAGCAGGTAATACACCCTATTGTTCGAGATTCAGAGAGTCAAGCGGAGTACGCTGAGCTGATCAATTTATACTTAGTCAAGGATGGATTTCGACTAAATCCAACAGAGCAGATGTCTGGTTGTCCAGTTTATAAAGCTACTAAGCTACAAGGAGGTGTACCTAGTCGAGTTAAGAATTTGATATTTGCTTCAAACGGGCATAAGCCAGAGATTGTCTTGGTTGATGCTGTGAATAATGATATTCGGATTACTCGAAATGACAAAAACTGCTTAGTTTATGAAGAATCAGTACCATCATCAGGTTTATCCTGGTCTAATTTAGTCCAATGGTGGGCAGCACTCACTAACACAGATCCTATTAGTAGTGAAACGGAGAAAGCTTTACGTGAGCGATTGTGTGACTCACTTGGCTCTGTGCCTGAACGTTTATTGTTTAATAGCTATTTTGAAAGAATTCATCCATTGATGCAGGAACCACCAGCTTTAATCCCTCAAATTTATTTGCACTATGACCCCTACACAGTTCGTGAGCGCAATGGGCAGAAAGTGCTACCCCAACAGCGTATGGATTTTCTCTTACTATTACCTCACTCACAGCGCGTGGTTATTGAAGTTGATGGTAAGCAGCATTATGCAAATGACGACGGCACAGCAAGTCCTCGGCTCTATGCTGAGATGGTTGCAGCCGATCGTGAATTAAAGTTGAGGGGATATGAAGTGTATCGTTTTGGTGGTTACGAGCTACAAGGAGATCCCGGAAAGCAAGTTGTAGAAGATTTTTTTCGCAAACTTTTTGGGCGACATGGATTACTTTAGGACTTACGCAAGTAACACAATAGAGGTTGAGAGTATCAAATAATAAGCGATCGCCCTCCTTATGCGAAACCCGACAAACAGGAAATATTATACTGTATAGCTTATAGCTGCACTACAACCCTAACCAGCCTCGAAGAGATTGCTCAAGTCGCTCAGCATCAGAATCCGCTAATTTGCCAAGCGTCGTTACAACCAAGCTTTCATGCACTGTATACAAACCTCGCTTGACTGCTGTAGCCACATTTAACCCTGCTGTTGACCATTCAGCAAGTACGAACTCACCCTCCAGTAAGGATGCAGTTTTGCTTGTCAATGGCACAATCATAATGTCTTGAGATACGTGCGGCGCACTCACAACTATTGCTGGTCTTACCTTAGAACTAGACAAGTTTGAAAAGGGATATCTAACTAAAAAAATTATGTCATTTTTAGAGGAGCTGGGCATAAACATCATCCTCAGTATTGTCCCAAACTCTATCTAGTGATGTTTGACTCGCTTGAAGTCAAAACTCAGCTTCATCATCAGGTAAGAGTGTTACTAATACTTTTGCCCCTTCCGGTAACTCTGATAACTCCAGCAGTTCAATTTTCCCTTGTCGAACAGTAGCCCTAAGTGTTTTTAGCATATCCACCTCATAAACTGTGCTTTATGCAATTTGCAGATTTCTGGTACATTGTCGCACTGAGCGACTAATTACAACCTCACACACATAGATAGAGGAAGTATTTAAGCCTGATTTAGGCTCAATTTAACACAAGTTCTGGATGTTGTGGCTCAAATAAGGGGCGAGTTACCTGACGCAAGAGCACTGTTTCTAAACTGCCTTCTACTACATTTTCTGCTTCTATTTCTAACTCGCCCCACAATAGCCGATCGCCTTGATTGGGCATTTTACCTAAATTGTGGATCACGAATCCGGCGATTGTTTGGTAAGCTTGGTTGGTTGGCAGGTTTAACCCGAGTTTTTCGTTAACTGCTGTCAGTTCCCATAGGCCAGAAATTAGTGCCGAATGAGCATCTTTTTGGACGAGAGTTACCTGGGAATTTGACAGCAGCGGTTGAGACTCTTTACTGGTAATCCAACCAGTCAGCAGCCGCACGGTACCGTTGAGAATTGCTAGCAGCGGCCACAGTAATTTTGAGCAGAGTTCGAGGGCCGGCATTAACAGCAAAGCGGTGCGTTCAGGGGCGTGGTTTGCTAATACTTTGGGGATTAGCTCTCCTAAAACTATTTCTATGTAAGTTACTAAGATGAAAGCTGCGGGAACTGCGATCGAATGAGCAGTCAGCATAGCGGGAAAATGACCGATCGGCAATTTGTCGATCCACGGTTCGATCCAGTGTACAGTCGCTCCCTCACCCAACCAACCCAACAGCAAACTCCCTGCTGTTGTGCCAGTTTGAGTCACAGACAGGTAATGCGGTATGTTGTTTTGAGCTTGGTGGACGAGTTCGGCGGTTTTAGCGGTTGGGCGATCGTCCAAGTGGGCAAGTTGGCGGATTTGATGGCGATCGGCTGATACTAATGCTAGTTCTGACGCCACAAAAAACGCGATTAAAAGGGTTAAGCCCAGCAACATTGCTAATCTCAGCATTGTTTGAGCGACTTCTATTTCCAGGCAAGTAAGGTTGTTCAAGATAGATATCTAATATGATAGAGGTTTTAGGTTAATTCTTTTATTTTAGCTTGGGATTCAGATAGCTTTATTCCGCGACATTTCGGATATCCCCACTACCCTTATTCCTAGGTGCGCCTCGGCGCACCTTACCCGTAGAACTTGTAAACTCTTTCTCTTCTCTTATCCTCCTTCGCGATAATAGGGCTAACGCGAGTTTCATCGGTTCGTTAAAAAAATCTAATTCACAACACCGGAACTCATTCCTGTATCAACTCTCCCTTACTCCCCGGAGCGAGTTAATTTCCGTAAAAGTCTGCACCGGATCGGACTTCAACCCGCCTTGAATGTAATTCAACTTCACTTCTTCCAACAAATCCGACAGCAGCGACTGCAATTCTCCGAGAGTTTTCTCATCTTGCAATTCCCGTCGCAAACTTTGATTAAATTCTTGGCTGAAGTTATCGAGAATTTTTCGACCTTTATCGTCTTCATAAGTAGTAGCTACCACATCCACGGCAGTTTGAGCCAAATAATTCGCTACCTGTTCCGTCATCTCGGTCGGCCAAATATTAATCGGAGAGAAATTTTGCAGGATTTGATAAAAATCCGACTGTTTGATTGTTGTTTCCAAATTGTGGTGCAGCAATTCTTCCAAATCCGGTTGCACCTGCGGCAAAACTTTGTAAATTGTCAGATCCAAAATCCGCTTGGTAATTTGTTCGATCGTATTGTCCTGATTGACGTGAAGGTACGGCTGCTGCGCCAGCAACATCTGCGCCGCGTCGCCCTGTTTGATCGAACTTTTAGCTTGATTGATAAACCGCACCATCATGTATTCCGACATCGTATTCGCTAAATAAGCCACCGGTTCGTAGGTAACTTGAGTAACTACGCGATCGAGATTCACCAAACCCGACTTGTGCAGCCGCACCAATACCGGCAGAATCCGCCACCCCTGCCAAATCGGTATCACCAGAAACACCTCGTACCAGCGCCTCAGCACAAAATCCAACCAAGTTACCCCCGGTTTACGGCGGGTATGGAACAGACTTTTAATCAAAAATTCCGCCCCAAAAAAACCAATAAAAAACGTATCTATTCGCCAAAACTGGTCAGCGCTTTTCAAATATTCGGGATTGGGCAAACTTGAATCAATCCCTTTAATCGGGTCATAAATTTTAACTAAACCCGGAAAATAGCTTTGATAAACAGGGCGCAACTGAAGGTAAGTGAAATGGAAAAGCACCAGCAAGAAATTGACCACCGCTACTAATGCGCTCATTTTTGCCCAAGAAATTGCTTTTTTGGACGATTTTACATCGGTGCTGTTAAAAGTTGTCTGGGAATCTGACATAAAAGTAATCTTCCGAATTTGCTAATCGATAAATCTATCTTGTGGCCGAGGCTAAAAAACTCTTAACCTACTATAATCCCTTGGACGATAAGTATAAGGAAACCAAATGCCGTGAAATTAAAAACAGTCATATCGCTGCTCAAACAAACTTTTAGTGAATGGCAAGAAGATAAAGCGCCAACCTTAGCCGCCGCCCTAGCCTATTACACAGTCTTCTCCCTTGCCCCGCTGCTAATTATCGTGATTGCGATCGTCGGTTTAGTCTTTGGTGCAGAGGCAGCCCAAGGTCAAATCGTCGCCCAACTCCAAAGTTTAATCGGTAAAGATGGCGCCCAAACTGTCCAAGAACTGATTCTTAAAGCCTCCGAACCCAAGTCGGGAATGATTGCTACTCTAGTCGGCATCGCTACACTTTTGTGGGGCGCTTCTAACGTTTTTACGAATCTCAAAGAAGCCCTCAATACTATTTGGAATGTTTCACCGCCTCCGGGACGCGGCATCTGGGGATTCCTCAAAGACCGAGTATTGTCTTTTGCGATGATTTTAGGCATAGGCTTTTTACTGCTAGTATCTTTAGTCCTTAGCGCCGTTTTAGCTGCCGTCAGCTATTGGTTGAACAGCAGGCTGCAATTACCAGTGGGTATTTGGCAGATTGTGGACTTTGCTATCTCCTTTGGCGTAGTTACGCTGCTTTTTGCCTTAATTTACAAACTTTTGCCCGATGTCCATCTTGCCTGGAATGATGTTTGGATCGGCGCCGCCATCACCTCAATGCTGTTTACGATCGGCAAATCCCTAATTGGAGTTTACCTCGGAGGTAGCGGTATTGCCTCTACCTACGGTGCTGCGGGATCGTTCGTGATTATCCTGCTTTGGATTAATTATTCCGCTCAAATTCTCTTCTTAGGTGCCGAGTTTACCCAAGTTTGGGCTAACCGATACGGGTCCAGGATGCAAGGTTCGCAAAAGAATATCCTCAACAGCGAAAACGGGGAATCCTCCGCACGCAAACCTCGGAAGAACTCTTAACATTAGACAAACGGGAAATTTGAGGTTGAACTCGCACTCCGGGTTTGACAGAATAAGCAAGAAGGAAGAGGGAAAAAGGCAGAAGGTGCAAGGCGGAACGAAAGAAAAATTTTGAATGCAATAACTTTGCTTTTTTTTTCGCTTCCCCTGTAAAATTCGGTCTTCGGGACGACCGACTTCTGCTTTCTCGAAAGCTCTACTTATTTATTCAGAGGGGTAAAATTCTACCTTCTGCTGACCTCGCATCTCTAGCAGCAAGCTGAAAGCAGGCTCTAGTTAGATATGGCTAGAAGGTGCGAGTTTGACACAGGCAAGGATACGGAAAATTCCCTTCACCCTCGTTCATTTCTATTCAGATTATCTAGAGTTTGAGCTGCTGCACGTCTCTGTCAGCAGAAGGAACTCGTCTTTCAATTTTTTCCTCCAACTTATCCCTGAAGGATGATTTATCGATCCCGCATTTTGACTTTAATACAAATTACCTAGAAGATTCCAGTCCCGGCGCAGCAGCCAAAATTGCACTTTCAATCTTCTCCTAAAATATTTTTAAATTTTGGTAAACAATCATGATTTCATTAACTAAAAAACGCATCGCTCTCATCTCCGTACACGGTGATCCCGCTGTGGAAATTGGCAAAGAAGAAGCGGGCGGACAAAATGTTTACGTGCGTCAAGTAGGAGAATCTCTGGCGAAACAGGGGTGGCAAGTTGATATGTTCACCCGCTCATCCGATCGCCAACAAGCAAGAATTGTAGAGCACAGTTCCAATTGCCGGACAATTCGGCTAGTAGCAGGGCCACAAGAATTTATTCCCCGCGACGAACTTTACGGATATTTGCCAACCTTTGTTCAAGAATTTCAGAAGTTTCAGTTAGAGTCAGGCTTTCAATATTCGTTAGTTCATACAAATTACTGGCTGTCTTCTTGGGTGGGAATGGAGTTGAAAAAATCGCAACCTCTGCTGCAAGTTCACACTTACCATTCTTTGGCAGCAATTAAATACAAGTCGGTTTCGACAATTCCGATGATTGCCAAAACCAGGCTGCAAGTCGAAAAAACACTTTTGGAAACAGCCGATCGCGTGGTGGCTACCAGTCCCCAAGAAAAAGAACACATGAGGTCTCTGGTTTCCTCCAAAGGAAATATTGACATCATTCCCTGCGGTACCGACATAGAACGGTTCGGCTCGATCGCCCGATCGACCGCCCGCCGCCACTTGGGCATAGCCCCCGAAACCAAAGTCGTGTTGTACGTAGGCCGTTTCGACCCCCGCAAGGGAATCGAAACCTTAGTCCGCGCCGTCAGTATGTCCGCGCTTCGCAAAGCCGATTTAAAACTAATAATTGCTGGTGGCTGGCGTCCGGGGGAAAGCGACGGCAAAGAGCGCGATCGTATCGGCTGCCTCGTTGAAGAACTCGGTCTGAGCGACATTACGGGTTTTTCCGGCGCCTTAAGCCGAGAGATTCTCCC
Source organism: Microcoleus sp. LAD1_D3 (assembly GCF_036702135.1). NCBI lineage: Bacteria > Bacillati > Cyanobacteriota > Cyanophyceae > Oscillatoriales > Microcoleaceae > Microcoleus > Microcoleus sp. LAD1_D3. The sequence goes on from NZ_JAUBSB010000029.1 coordinate 68,137, forward strand.
CGCCTACTACGCCGCCGCCGATGTGTGCGTCATTCCCAGCCATTACGAACCCTTCGGTTTAGTCGCCATTGAAGCGATGGCCAGTGGCACGCCCGTAGTCGCCTCCGACGTGGGAGGGCTCAAATATACTGTAGTGCCACAAGAAACAGGTTTGCTCGCGCCGCCGAAAAATGAAGCAGTTTTTGCTGATGCGATCGATCGCTTGTTACTTGACTCAGTATGGCGCCAGCAACTCGGACACACAGGCCGCCAGCGCGTCGAAACCTATTTCAGTTGGGACGGTATCGCCTCTCAACTCAGTCAACTTTACACTCAACTGCTCGAACAATCCGCCCTTCAGCTTGACCCGGTGAGCGCTTAGTAGTATCACTTAGTATGGTTGAAGCCAGTTTCCCTTGATCCCTGTTTCACTCATCCGTTATAACTGGGAACCTTCAACTATAAGTGATATCAGGAGGTACTCTTGTACGCATCAAAACATCTGGGACGCCACCTGCTCCCTATGTCAGACATGGAGCTAATTCGCCTGTGGGTAAACCGCCAATCCCCCCGCAACCGGCACTTTAGCTGGCAGGCGGCTAACCATTTTCGAGTGTTTGTCGCAAAACCGCTGGCACAAGTTACTCTGACAGATGTCGAGACTTTCGCCACAGCGATGAGAGCTCGGAAACTTCCACCACGTTTTTACAAGCAAACCTTAGTAGCGCTGAAATCGCTGTTCGCCTTCGGCCAGCAAACGAAAATTTTGCCCGCAACACTCCCCCTTCACCGGTGGCCCATTCTGCGCCGGAATCGCTCCAAACGCCTTCGTTTTCAACTCTATTGGGGTTTCTTAATCTGTTTGTGCTTTTTCTTAGGTCGAATGACGCCGAGGCTGCTGTGGGGACAATCGGTCTCGGCAGGAAGCTCGCCCACCCCGAAACGCCTGCAGGAAGTTGCGGCCCTCGATTCACCAGACAAAGGAGAGAATAACATCGATCGCGATCGATCACCCGAAACTGCAACCCTGAATTCACCAGCTCCCAGACAGGATAGCAGACTCGATAGCATCGGACCCGAACGTCGAGTCAAAGCCTTTCTCGACACCATAGCCGCCGCCGAAGGAACCGCTAGCCCCGACGGCTACCGCACCCAGTACACCGGCACCAAATTTGTCAGCTTTCAAGATCACCCCAGGGAAATGAGGTGCGGTCGTCGTTACCGCAAAAAACTCTGTTCCGATGCAGCGGGGCGATATCAGTTTCTCAGCACCACGTGGGACAGATTTGCCAAAAAATTTGGCGTCCGCGATTTCAGCCCAGAAAATCAAGATTGGATGGCTATAGAGTTAATCCGAGAAAAAGGTGCCTTAGAAGATATAGAAGCGGGTCGATTAGAGTCAGCAGTGAGAAAACTCGCTTACATCTGGCCATCTTTTCGCCGTTATGGTGGTTCTGTGGAATCGTCGATGCCCACACTCGAAGCCATGTATCAGAAAAATTTGGGGATTGACCGCCCAGGATTGGTTGTTAGCAATTAGTGAACAGTCCCAGGACGAGTTTAGATTGGGGTGTGGCAATTTTGGATTAAATTTTAACATCCAAAATTGAAAATGAGGGAGTTATGGGTGATGTCTATTCTTCGGAAATTTAAAAATTAGGCTAATTTTCCATCTTCCATGTGAACGATGCGATCGGCAATATCTAAAATTCGGTTATCGTGGGTTACTAACAGAATAGTACAGCCTTGCTCTTTGGCTAATTGCTGCATCAAATTCACCACTTCGCGACCGGATTTGCTGTCCAGGGCGGCTGTCGGTTCGTCAGCCAAAACAATTTGCGGTTGACTGACCAAAGCGCGGGCGATCGCAACTCTTTGTTTTTGTCCCCCTGACAAATCATCTGGATAATAGTTAATCCGCTGTTCCAGTCCTACTAACTCTAGCATTTTTGCAGAGCGATCGCGCATTTGAGAACGCGACAAATTTCCGTGAACTTCCAAACCCATCTGCACGTTTTGCAGCGCCGTCAAACTGCGGTGCAAGTTGTGCGCCTGAAAAATATAGCCAATTTTGCGTCGCGCCTTTACCAATTGGTCTGAACTCGCTTTGCACATTTCTTGACCGATAATTTTGAGACTTCCCGATTGACCGGATCTCAATCCGCCAATCAAAGTTAAAAGCGTTGTTTTTCCCGAACCCGAAGGCCCCGTCATCAGCACAATTTCACCTGCTTTAATTTCGAGATTAATGTCAAAAAGTACCTGTTTTCGCAGTTGACCTTGACCGAAGTAGTGGTCGAGTTGGTGCGCGGAAATTACAGGTGCAGGAATCTGTAATGCGTTGGTTGTTGGGTAGAGAGTAGTAGAATTCATAACTTATTGGTTTGAGGTTTGAGATTTAAGAATAAACCGCTTTCTTCGCCGATAATGCAGAGTAAAAAGAAGAGAATGATTACCACAACTATGTGTGTTGCAAGCACTTTATAGCAAATCTGGCTTTAATACCCCCTTTATTCTTTAGTCCGCGCAGGCGGACTTCGTTTGTGTAGTAGCGGTTTCAACCGCCGAATATTATAAACTGATTCATTTTGCCTTAAAACATATCTGCCGGATCTGCTGCTTGCAGCTTGCGAGTGGCAATTGCTCCCGAAATAGTGCACATAATCACGTTCAAAAGTAATACTATAACTGCTCTAAGCAGCGTCATATAAAGGGGTAAATTTGTAGCTTTGCGAGTTAAAGAGTAGAGGCCGAAAGAGACTCCTACTCCCGGCAAAAAACCGAGGAGGGAAAGAATTAGAGCTTCTTCAAAAACGATGCCGAGTAAATAAACATTGCGGTAGCCCATCGCTTTGAAAGTAGCGTATTCTCCCATGTGGTCGCTGACATCGGTGGAGAGAACTTGATAAACAATAATCACCCCAACTACAAAACCCATCGCTACGCCTAAATTAAACACAAAGCCGATCGCAGTATTCTTAGCCCAATAGTTTTTCTCAAAATCGATAAATTCTTGTTTGGTTAGTACCTTGACATCCTGCGGCAAGTATGCTTTCAAAACTTGTTGAACTTCCACGGGGTCAGCACCCGGTTGCAGTTGAATTAATCCGGCATTAACACTCGCGGCGTTTTGTCTCGCAAACAGGCGCAGGTAATTTTGATCGCTAGTCATCAAAATACCGTCGGCGGCAAAAGATGCTCCCACTGTGAATAAACCGCTGACGTTAATAGTGCGTCGCTCAACCTCAGCTTTAACGGCTTTTCCTCGATCGATTTGCGCGATCGTCCCCTGGTACTCTCCCCTAGAAGCTCGATCGAACAACACGGTATCCGGCAATTTAATCGCGCTCAAATTTTGGTTAACTTCTGGAAGCGCAAATGCAGGGCGATCGGGATTGAAACCCACAACCATCAGCGACGTTTCGCGCCGAGTTTCGGGATTTTTCCAGTTAGCAATTTTTACGTAAAGCGGCTCGGCTGATTTCACGCCCGGTACGTTCATTGCTTGATACAATCTGCGCCTGGGGAAGGAAGACAAATTAATCAAATTTCGCGCTTGGGGGTGAATCAAAACTAAGTCTGTTTGCAAGCTTTGATGCAGCCGCGTATTGCTGGTGTAAAGCGCATTTTGAAAGCCTAGCTGCATGAACATCAAAACGTCAGCAAAGGCAATTCCTGCTACTGCAACGAGCATTCGCCCTTTGTCGTGACTCAGTTGCAGCCATCCGAGGGAAGTTCTGCGTCTTAATTGTTGTAAGGGTTTTATGAGTCCAAGCATATGATTTTAGATTTTAGATTTTGGATTTTCGATTGAAGAAAGCTACCCTGCGGTTTAAGTCTTCTTAATCTTTAATTTCCCCGATCGCCACTTTGACTTGCAAATTGGTTAATCCCGCTACTTTCTGGCTGGAAGCTTCATCTAAGCGCACTTTTACTTCCACAATTCGACCATCAATATTCGCAGAAGGATCGGTGTTAACAATGTTTTGTCGCTGCACTTGCAAACCAATATGTTCGACAGTTCCCCGCAATTCGCCGGTCAAAGCATCGCTAGTAATTTTGGCGGTTTGTCCGAGGCGTACTTTGTCCACATCGCTTTCGTAGATTTCCGCAACAGCTAGCATCTCGCGAGTTTGTCCGAGTTCGACAATGCCGTCGTTTCCCACTTTTTCTCCCGGATGGGTGTGAATTTTCAGGACTTGGGCGTCTCTGGGAGCACGGATGTAAGCTAGATCAAGATTTGCTTTGGCTTGTTTGGCTGCTGAAGCGGCGGAACTGACTTCGGCGGCGGCTGCTGCTATGTCAACGGGACGCACTTCGGCGATGCGATCGAGATTTGCTTTGGCTTCGTCAATTTGCTGGTGTCGAGATTGCTCAACTTGGCTGAGTTTGGCTTGCGCTTCGTTAATCTGCTGTTGGCGGGATTGTTGAATTTGATTGAGTTTGGCTTGGGCTTCGTTAATTTGTTGTTGGCGGGATTGGCGAATTTGATTCAGTTTTGCCTTTCCTTCGTTGATTTGCTGTTGGGCTGTTTCGGCGGCGAGGCTTTTGCTGTCGCTAGTTGAAGCGGAAATTGCTCCCTGTTCATACAGTTGGGAGTAGCGCTGATCTTCGCTTATGGCGTTGCGGAGTTCGGCTTGTAGACGGGCAATTGTGGCTTGTTGGGTTTGAATTTCTCCTTGTTGTTCGGCCCTGATGCGGGCAATTGTGGCTTGTTGCGCTGCAATTTCGGTGCTGCGATCGATTTCTAGACGCGCCACGATCGCCTGTTGCGCTGTAATTTCGTTGCTGCGATCGGCTTGTAAGCGGGCAATGGTTGCTTTCTGGGCTTGAATTTCCCCGTTTTTGGCTCCGGCTTTCACTTTTGCTAGGTTTGCTTCGGCGACGCGCACTTGTTCTTGAGCTTGGTCGAGGGCGGCCGAGAGGCGATCGCGACTATCCAAAATTGCGATCGCCTGACCTGTTTTCACCCTGTCTCCTTCTTTTACCAAAAGTCGATCGATCCGGTTCCCTTCCGCCGCACCAGAGGCGGAGACTTTAATTACTTCTCCTCTGGGTTCGAGTCGCCCCAAGGCTGTAACTGTGGTTAATTGGGATGCTGCGACGGCTGCTGCTGCGGCTACTGCATTGGGATCGGGTATGCGCGATCGCCAGATCGTGTAGCCTGTGGTTCCCCCTGCCGCCAGGGTTGCTACTGCTGCCACAACTAGGAGTTGTTTCACTAGGGATGGATTTGAGGATAAGCCGTCTGCTGTGGGTTGGTGTACCATGACATACCTCTTTTAGAGGACTAAAACTAAACCGTTTAGTTCTGATATGTTTTAATACTAAACCGTTCAGTATAATGATGTCAAGATCCCAAATAAAAATTACAGAAGCAAGGTATGGCAAGGACAAAACCGATCGAACCAGACGCAGCAGGAGGTGACAAAACCGAGCAAATCCTGCAAGGTGCGATGCAAGAATTTTTAACCCACGGCTACGCGGGGACGAGTATGGACAAGGTAGCGAAGACGGGAGGTGTTTCCAAAGCCACGGTTTACAGCTATTTTGCAGACAAAGAAGGATTATTCGCGGCCTTGGTACAGCGGCTGGCGCGAAAAAAAGTCCATTTTACAGTTCTGGATGAAGAACCCGCCGTAGCGCTGCGATTCGTTGCCACAACTATATTGGATCAGGCGACCCAGGAACCAGAATATCTCAATTTTGTGAGGTTAGTGATTGCGGAGTCGGGGCGTTTTCCCCAGTTAGCGCAGACATTTGTGAGAAACTTAGGTAAACCGGGGATCGATCGGCTTACTCAATATTTGGCATCGCATCCAGAGTTAAAATTATCCGATGCGGAGGCAACGGCGCGGATTTTTATTGGATCGCTGGTATATTTTCAGTTAACGCAGCATATGATGCACGGCAAAGATATTATCCCAATGGAGCGCGATCGATTGATCGACGCTCTGCTGCACTTGATTTTATCCCCGCAGTCCAATTCCTAAGTGCTATTCACCAAACAATGGACAAGAGTGGACAACCACTTCAAACACTGGAGAGATAGCCAGCCTGAGTTACAAACTACGTTTTTAGGGTCATGACACCTACAGGTGCTTTCCAGCTTGTAGCCCTGTCGTCAATCGTTAAACATCTGTATTTGGTTAAGGAAGTGCGATTGACATCACAAGCCCTCAAAACATTGGCGAGGAAAACATTACCTGAGCAATCAGAGGACAATTATGTCTAACTTTGTCTTCGTTTTAGATACGAACAAGCAACCCCTAGACCCTGTAAATCCGGGTCAAGCCAGAAGACTGTTAACTCAAAACAAAGCAGCAGTTTACAAGCGTTATCCGTTCACAATTATCCTCAATTATGCCTGTGACCAACCACAAACCAAACCTTACGAAATTAAGATAGATCCCGGTTCAAAAACCACAGGATTAGCCCTACTGCAAGGTGACGAGGTGATCTGGGTAGCTTCCCTGATTCACAGAGGAAATCAGATTAAAAATGACATAGAATCCCGTCGCGCTATCCGCCGCAACCGCCGGAATCGCCAAACTAGGTATCGTCAGCCGAGATTTCTGAATCGTACTCGTAAACCCGGATGGTTGCCACCTAGTTTAGCCTCAAGAGTGTCGAATATTGTGACTTGGGTTAATCGATTACGGCGGTATGTTCCTGTTACAGGAATATCTCAAGAGTTAGTTAAATTCGACACCCAAGCTATGCAATCTCCTGAAATATCAGGTGTTGAGTATCAACAAGGCGAACTAGCAGGTTATGAAATCAGACAATATTTGTTAAAAAAGTGGGGCAGGAAATGTGCTTACTGCGGTGTCGAGTGCGATTCGTTTAACCTAAAATAAGGCTTTAAATCCTTATGGGATGGTTAACCTAGCTGCATAGGCAGTTAGTGAT